>JALZWD010000150.1 GCA_023300365.1 Flavimaricola sp.
GAGAAAGACATCGTGATGAAACGCAACGCCCAGCTAGAGGCAGGCGGCGTGGAATTCGTGATGAATTGCAACGTCGGTGAAGACATCAGCTTTGACGCCATCCGTGGCAAGCATGACGCTGTATTGATTGCGACGGGCGTTTATAAAACCCGAGATCTCGAAGCTCCGGGCAGCGACGCCGAGGGTATCCTGAACGCGATCGACTATCTAACGGCGAGCAACCGCAAAAGCTTTGGCGATACCGTCCCCGACTTCGATAGCGGCGAATTGGACGCTAAGGGCAAGCGCGTTGTTGTCATCGGCGGCGGAGATACCGCCATGGACTGCGTGCGCACCGCGGTGCGCCAAGGTGCGACCAGCGTAAAATGCCTCTATCGCCGCGACCGCGAGAACATGCCCGGTTCGCAACGCGAGACCGCCAACGCAGAAGAAGAAGGCGTGGAGTTTGTCTGGCTCTCTGCCCCCAAAGGATTTGAAGGCGACGCCGTGACGGGTGTTGAAGTCTCGAAAATGCGCCTCGGGGCGCCGGATGCAACAGGCCGCCGGATGCCCGAATTGATCGAAGGTGCCGATTACATTGAAGAGGCCGATATGGTGGTTAAGGCCCTCGGCTTTTCTCCCGAAGATTTGCCCACACTTTGGGGCGCGGATGATCTTCCTGTCACACGTTGGGGCACGGTGATGGCAGATCCCTTCACCGGTAAGACGGCACTCGATGGTGTCTATGCCGCAGGCGATATTGTTCGGGGCGCGTCGTTGGTCGTTTGGGCCATTCGCGACGGACGTGATGCCGCCACAGCAATCTTGAACGAATTTGCGCAAACCGCCGTCGTGGCCGCAGAGTAAATTACGAGAATCAACTCCCGCAAGGGCTTGCATCAAGCCACTGCAAGGACATTGGGCAATGAAAAGGAGGGCAAGATGAAGATCACCATATGCGCGGCAACAACATTTGGGCTTTGGGCTTCCTCGCTTTGGGCCCAAGACAGCTTTACCCCGCCCCAAGGCTGCGAGGGGATCGTAACCATTCAACATCGCTCTTGCCTGATGACCAACATCTGGCAGTGTGAAGGCGACGCTCAGGGAGAGAAATGGCTCGCATTGTTCGTGGATCGGGGGCCCTTTTCGATCCGCAAAGTGAACGAGAACTTTGAATGGCTCGAGACCTATTATGCTTTTGATCGCCGCGTCGAAACGATGGATCCAGATCCAATTGATCCGGCCTCGATTGACGTCCTCCTAGAGGACCAAATCGACACGTATGATTTCACCACCACCAGCAATGACGGCACACCGCCCGAACGTATCGTGGGTTTTGATCGCCTCACTGGTGAATCCACCGAGATTGACAACGAGCCCCTGCTGCGCACGGAATTTGCCTTTGATATTCGCAGCCCCGACGGCAGCACCGAACGGCAAGGAGCAGGCGCACAATTTTTGTCAGAACGGCACCGCTTGTTCGTTCTTGGCCTTGCGTGGGATCCCGCACGCCCCGACGACGTGACGGATATGAGCCCCGTTGAATTCATTTATCCAAACGAGCCGGGATTTTTCTCGGCCCACCCGAAATATGATTGCGGGGCCACGATATCGTCCCTGAACATGGAGTGATTTGATGCGTATTTTGACACTTGGTCTCGCGTTGTTTGCCGCCCCGGTCGCCGCGCAGGAATTCTCCCTCCCCGAGGGCTGCACGGCCTATCTTACGGTGCAATCGGTGTCGTGCTCGGTCGGGCATCACTTTACCTGTGAGGGGGACCCGACTGGCAACCAACGTCGCGTGAACATCAGCGATGATGGCATTACATATTTTGGCATGATCGACAGCGAAACCCAGTGGGTCGAAAGCACATACCTTACCACAGGGCATACCGAACGCCTTGAGTCTGTTCCCGCCGATCGTGCATCCCTGACCGAACTGATTGAGATTGGCGCCAACAGCTTTGATTTCGTAACGGTCTCGGACGAAGTCGGCGAGACGCGCTATGTTGGTGCCGATCTGCTAACCGGCGAGACGGTGGTGATTGACGGTGTCGAGTTGTTGCGCACCGAATACGTCATTCGCGCCGAAAACGCCCAAGGCGATGTGATGTGGTCCGCCACGGGCAATGAATTCATCAGCCCCGAATGGCGTATTTTCCTGTCGGGCAGCGGCCGCACCGAATTGGACGGCGATGTGTTCGAAGACGACCACAGCCCGCGCGAATTTATCCTACCCGGCGAGCCGGGGTTTTTGTCACGCTTCCCAAAATATGGATGCGGCGTGACGGAATCGTCCTTCGCTCCCATCCAATAGCCTTTTTCCGCGGCCCACCCGCACAGAAAGATCAGGAGACAAACCATGACCAAATATGACGCCGCATGGGCCAAAGCCGAAGAAACCAAACGCCAGTGGATGGCCGAAAACGGGCTATATGACCACGAGGACGAGCATTCCTCATGTGGCGTCGGTCTTGTTGTGGCAATCGATGGGCAAAAGTCGCGTCAGGTTGTTGAAAACGGTATCTCCGCACTCAAGGCGATCTGGCACCGAGGCGCTGTTGATGCCGATGGCAAAACAGGTGACGGCGCAGGCATTCACGTAGAAATTCCCGTGCCCTTCTTTGCCGATCAGGTCGCGCGCACCGGCCACGAGATGGACCGCGACAAGCTTATTGCGGTTGGCCAAGTCTTCTTGCCGCGCACCGATCATGGCGCCCAAGAAACCTGTCGAACAATTGTCGAAAC
>JALZWD010000151.1 GCA_023300365.1 Flavimaricola sp.
TTTCCGCCTATCTTGCGCTGCGGCAGACCTCCGCCGGCACAAGCCCGCCCGCCCGACAACCGCGCCCAAAAGGCGCGCTTGTTTGGGTGCACTGCGCGGATCCTGAACGTCTTCACGCAGTCCAAGCACTCGCCGAGCTGGTCACCCAAGACGGTGATCACGTCACCGTCCTCACCACCTGTTTAGACGCCTCCGAACGCGACGGTTTGATTGTCGAGGCCATCCCGGCCGACACACCAGCCGCCGCCGCCGCATTCCTCGAGCACTGGAGACCAGACGCCTTGGTCTGGCTTGAAGGCGCGTTGATGCCCGCGTTGATTTCGCGGGCCGTTGAACGTGGTATTCCACGTATCCTTCTTGACGTGTCCGAAACCCAGCCCGACCTGCCCGGCAAAACCTTGGTGCCCGGTCTTGGACGGGCTGTCTTGGGATCGTTCGATCACGCTTTTAGTGTCGATAAACGCGGCACCGCCCGCTTGGCCCGCGCGGGGCTTGACCGTGCCGCTATTCGCCGCGCTGAGCGGTTTGATCCCGGCGGTTTGGTCGCCCCAGTCATTGAAGCAGAACGCGCCGAGATCGCCACGGCCTTGGCCACGCGCCCTGTCTGGTTGGCGGCTGGTGTTCCCAAACACGAGCTGCCGTTGATGGTGACGGCCTATCGGTTGGCAAGCCAACGCAGGCATCAATTGGTGGCGGTGGTGTGCTGTGATGAGGAGTTTATCCCGGCCGCAAAGACGGCATTCGAGCACGCCGGTCTTTCGGTTTGTGATTATCTCACGGGTGAGCTTCCGACCAACGGAACACAAGTTGTTTTGGCCGAAACGGAAACCCTTGGGCTGTGGTACAGGCTTGCTCCGCTGACGTATATTGGCGGCACGTTGCGGGGCGGCCAGGTTCTTGATCCCTTTGATGCGGCGGCATTGGGGTCTGTTGTGATCCACGGATTGAAGACGGTGCAGCATGTCCACCGATTTAGGCAGCTTGGGGCTGCGTCGGCCTGCCGAATGGTTCAAAGCGAAACAGAACTCGGGCGTGTGGTTGAAACCCTGCTCTCGCCAGATCGCGCGGCAAAAATGGCGCATGCAGCCTGGGATGTGACGTCGCGGGGGGCCGAGACCGGGCGTTTGGTCGCCGAAGTTTTACGCGGATACCTTGACGGATCGGAGACCTAGAATGCAGCCCCCCAAATTTTGGCAAACGGATGCAAACCGCCCGTCTTGGCAATCGCGGCTGCTTGCTCCGCTTGCTGCGCTTTATGGGTTGGCGACGGCACGGCGGGTTAAACGCAATGGATACCGCGCCCCAGTGCCGGTGATCTGTGTTGGCAATATCAACGCGGGTGGTACGGGCAAGACGCCGACGTGCATCGCCTTGCTTGGACGGTTGCTTGGGGCCGGGCATAGGCCGCATGTCGTATCGCGCGGATATGGCGGGCAAATGGTGGGGCCGGTTCAGGTGGCGGGGCATCACGCCGCCGAAGTGGGCGATGAGCCGCTTTTGCTTGCGACGTTTGCGCCGACGTGGGTGGCGAAGGATCGTGCCGCAGGTGTGCGTGCGGCGGTGGCGGCGGGTGCGGATATTATTGTGCTTGATGATGGGTTTCAAAATCCGCAGGTCGTCAAAGACCTGAGCATCGTGGTGGTTGATGCAAAGGTTGGGTTTGGCAATGGGCGTGTCTTGCCAGCGGGGCCATTGCGTGAACCCGTTGGTGCGGGATTGGCGCGGGCTGATGCGGTGCTGAGCATTGGGAATGCGGCAGAGCAAGATGGGTTTGCGGATGATTGGGGCGCCAAATTGCCCACGGATTTGCCGCATGCCACGGGGCGGTTGATGCCTTTGTCGACGGGGATGCCTTGGCATGAATTGCGGCTTATGGCGTTTGCCGGGATTGGTCGCCCGGAGAAATTCTTTGCTACCTTGCGTGACATGGGAGCAGAGGTTGTGGGCACGCAAAGTTTGGATGATCACCAGCCCCTGAGCGAGGCATTGCTTCATCGACTTGAGGGCGAGGCGCGGGGGCTTAGGGCGCAGTTGGTGACCACGGAGAAAGATGCGGTGCGGTTGCCCAAGGCATTTCACGGCAGGGTTCTTGTCCTACCGGTGCGATTAGAAATCGAAGATTGGGGGCCACTGGATGTCGCCTTGGCCAAGGCGGGGTTGGGTGCGCCGCACGAGCGCACCCACAGGTGATTTATTCGGCCAGTTCTGCGTCAAGCAGGGCGGCGAAATCGGCGTAGTTCATGTTTGAGTGGAGCTCGCCATTGATCACAAACGAAGGGGTAGAGCGCACGCTGTCGGCAGCGGCGTTTTCTTCGAACCATGCCACAAGGTTTTGGGCGTTTTCGCCATCGGACAGACAGGCGTCGATTTGTTCCACGTCCATACCCGCCGTCAGGCCGATGCGGCGCAGGTTTTCAACGATCAGGTTTGGATCTTGGCCACCAGCGAGCCATTCGCGCTGTTGTTCGTACAAGAGGTTTGAGATGCCAAAGAAACGTTCTTCGCCACCACAGCGCGCCAGCATTGAGCCCCAAAGCCCGGGCCGATCAAAGTAGACTTCGCGGTAGACAAAACGGATCAGGCCCGTGTCGATATAGTTTTCTTTCAGCTGCTGATATTGATTGGCATGAAATGACGCGCAATGCGGGCAGGTGTAGGATGCGTATTCGATCACCTCAACCGATGCTTCGGGATCGCCTTGGATCATTTCGGCAATTGTTGAGGTGTCGATATCGGTGGTTTGGGCTGCGGCGGCGCCCAAGAGCCGGGTTTGGGTATCGGTTGGGGCGGCGGCTTGCTGAGTAAGGAGCCAACCACCACCGGCGATGATGGCCAATGCAATGGCGGCAACAGGTAGAATTTTTGTCATTTGAATGAACCTCAATCGTTTGATGTGTGTTTGGCCAAGACATTGGCCCCAAGGGCCGCAAGCGCATGGCGGAGCGTTTCGTTTTCGATGCCGGAAGCCACTTTGGTCGCGGCTTTGGTTGCCTCTGGTGGAGGGGTGTTGGGGGCTTTGGGCGCCTGAGTAAAGGCCACGCGGCCTTCGGAAAACCCGGTGCGTGCAGTTTGTGTAATTCGGACCCGCGAAATTGCGCGGTAGCCATAGCATGCGTTGACCTTGTCGCGGAGTTGGTCTTTTTGCATTTCGAGCATTGGGGCCTGCGCCCCGGTGGTCAGCAGGGTTAGTGTCGCGCCAAAACCACCTTTGCCGTATTTGATGTCGACGGGATGGGCGATCTTGGCGGTGGCCTCGCCGACGATCTCGGACCAGTGGGTTAAAAGGCGGCTTTCGGCAAACCCGCGCGCTTCGCTTGCTTTGCGGATGCGTTGCTGCAACAGCCCGGTGGCTGGTTTGAATCCATAGGTCGAGGTTTTGCGGCGGGGGTGTTTCATACTAGTTCAATATACTAGAGGACGGGGTGCGCGAAACCAATGAAACACGGAAATGTGGGGATAAACTGTGCGTGAACATGAGATGAGCGCAGTTTTGCTTGAGTGGTACGATGCAAATGCACGGTCTATGCCGTGGCGTGTGCCACCTCGTGAAAAAATGGCCGGGGTACGGCCAGACCCATACCGTGTGTGGATGTCGGAGGTGATGTTGCAGCAAACCACGGTCGCTGCTGTGACGGAATATTTTAATCGTTTCACGGCGCGATGGCCTCGGGTGGATGATTTGGCGGCGGCCGAAGATGCGGATGTGATGGCGCAATGGGCGGGCCTTGGGTATTATGCGCGAGCGCGGAATTTGCTGAAGTGTGCGCGGGAGGTTGTGGCCGATCACGGCGGAGTTTTTCCGCAAGACCGGGATGGATTGCTGAGCCTGCCGGGGATTGGGCCTTATACCGCGGCCGCGATTGCCGCGATTTCTTATGATGAGCCGGCGGTTGTTGTGGACGGCAATGTTGAGCGCGTGATGGCGCGTTTGTTTGATATTCATACGCCTTTGCCCGCCGCCAAGCCCGAGTTGACCGAGCGGGCGGCGGCGTTGACGCCGCAAAAAAGGCCCGGCGATCATGCCCAAGCGGTGATGGATTTGGGGGCGACGGTGTGCACGCCGCGCAATCCGGCCTGTGGAATTTGCCCCTTGCGCAGTCCGTGTGTTGCGCGGACGCGGGGGACGGCGGCGGACCTGCCCAAGAAAACCCCCAAGAAGGCCAAACCGATCCGGCAGGGCATTGCCTATGTGGTGCGCCGGGTGGATGGCGCGTGGTTGTTGGAAACGCGGCCCCCCAAGGGATTGCTTGGCGGAATGTTGGGCTGGCCGGGATCGGATTGGGGGGATGCGCCTGCACCTGCGCCACCAATCGAGGCCGCATGGCGGGACGCCGGGGCCGAGGCGCGCCATACGTTTACGCATTTTCACCTTCGGCTTAAGGTTATGGTTGCGGTTGTGCCGATGGAGGCGCAGTCACCGACGGGTGATTGGCATGCGCGGGTGACGCCAAGTGATCTGCCAACGGTGATGCGCAAGGTTTATGATATCGCGGCGGCGCATTTAGACGGTGCGACTCAACGCGACATTTGAGATTATGAACCGCTCGGTTTAGTGTTGGCCCGAACCGGAGGATCGCATGACAGCCAGCCCATCGATAGGACCACGTGAATTGAGCGGTTTGGCGCGCGCCTTGCCGTTTTGGTCATCGCTCATTCTTGTCCCGCTGAGTATTTTGGCGGCTGTTTATGGGGGCTGGTTTATCGCGCTTGTCCCGATTGCGACGTGGTATCTGTTCACCGCATTAGATGCGGTGTTTGGGATTGATGCCGGCAATGCCGACCCGCAAACGCCCGATGGCCAATTGAATTGGTATCGCATGATCACGCTTGTTTGGGTGCCGGTGCAATTTGCGATCATTTTTGGCGGGCTTTGGTATATCACCCATACCGCGCACCTAAGTGGTTTTGAGGAATATTTGTTGTTCGCGGTATTCGGAGTGGTCTCGGGGACCATTGGGATCAACTACAGCCATGAATTGATGCACCAAAAGCCCAAGATTGAACGCTGGATGGCGGATATCTTGTTGGCGATGGTGTTGTATTCGCATTTTCGCTCAGAGCATTTGTTTTATTCAAAAACTATAGTCCGGAAGCCAACATTGATTTAATGAAGAGATGCAGGAG
>JALZWD010000152.1 GCA_023300365.1 Flavimaricola sp.
GCGGTTTTGGTCGCATTGGCTTTCGGAATGCTCGAGGGGCGTATAGAAAAATTGCCGCTGAGGTTCTGGGATTTGGAGGTCCCAATCCCGACTGATGGCCATTTTTGCAACGGCACGCGCGTGGCGGTCGGTTGCAAAGGACTTGTCAGTTCCGCGGAACATGTTGCGCGGGAATTGATCGGTGAGGATAATAAAGGCCAAACATCCATCGGGATTGATCAGCCATGATCCAAGTCCGCCCTCTTCTTGGGCGGTTTGCCATGTTTCAAGAAAACGTGTGCGGATCGCATCATCCAATTTAGATGAGGCGTTGTACCAACCCTTGGGTCCAACCTCATCAAGCCAAAAATCTATAACATCACTAGGGCTTACCATAACATACATCCTTGTTGGGGCCGTCATGTCAAAACCGTTGCATTGGTTCTGATTTCTGGCAAGTTCCTGATTGGATACACACTGTTTACGGATGCAAAGGGTGAAATTTGCAACATTTGTTTCCTAGACATCGGGCCCATCGGTGCTGTCTTCGGCTTCGGCCTCTTCTTCGGTCTCAATATAGACCTCTTGCATCATTTCCGCGAAAACCGGTGTCGCGCGCGCAGAGATTGGTGTGTAGGAGACCAAATCCTCAACCGCTGTCTCGGTTGTTCGGCGTGTCATCCGCCAGACACCGTATACCGATAGGCCAATCATCAGGCTGGCGATAAAGCCCCAATAGGCATGGGGGCCGATGTCGTCCATCGCCCGTCCCACGATCAGCGGGCCCAAGATCGCGCCACAACCGTTGATGAACAAAAAGCCGCCAGAGGCGGATGCCATATCTTCGCGTTCGAGATAATCGTTGGCATAGGCAATGAGCAGGGCATAGAGCGGATTGGATGTCGCCCCAACTGTGGCTGCGGCGACGAGAATGATTGCGATATTGCTGGGCAGGGCAAAGGCCAAGAGGGCCCCCGAGCCGCCGATGATGCAGACACCGATAATAAGGACACGGCGGTCCATCCGGTCGGAAACCCAACCAATTGGATATTGCGCAAAAAGTGCGCCGATATAAGTCACCGACACCAAAAGTGAAATTTGCGCGACGCTTAGGCCCGCTTGGGTGCCATAAACCGCGGCCATACCAAATTGAGCAGAGAAGACGCCGCCCAAGACGAACATACCGACACTGGCCAAGGGCGATGTTGAGACGAGGTTGGACACCGACATCGGCTTGGTGCTGTCGAATGTTGGGACGCGCGCGACGCTGAGTAAAATCGGTGCAAAGGCAAGAGAGACGAGCACTGAAGATAGGATAAAGAGCACATACCCTGACACATCGGCCAATAACAAAAGGTATTGGGCCAAAACTACGCCGGCCATTTGCATGATCATATAAAGAGAGAGTGTCTTGCCGCGATTTTCATTGTCGGCGGCATCATTGAGCCAGCTTTCGGCGGTTATATAGACGCCGCAAAAACAATAGCCGATGATAACCCGGCCAATGGTCCAAAGCCAAACCTCGGTCAGGGCAGGGTAGAGGATCAGGACCGCAGAGATGGTAGAGCCAAGGGCCGCGAAAACGCGGACATGGCCAACCCGGCGCAAAAGTGTGGGAACATGCCGCGACGCCAAAAGGAAGCCCGCAAAATAGGCCGACATGACAATCGACATCTCAAACGTTGAAAAGCCTTCGATATCGCCCCGAAGACCGAGGAGCGTTCCTTGGATGCCATTGCCAATCATCAGCATGAACATGCCAATGAAAAGTGCCCAAGACCCGATGAAAACCTGAAGCATAGCCGACATCCTTTGCGCCGAAGATTTTCAAGCGATGCGCCTTTTTGCAAGGGGATGCAGGTATGAAAGCGACAATTGCGCGACGATTATCGCCGCAAGCGCTTTGGACGCCTAGGTCGTTGTTTGATGCCACGCGGCCCATTGTTCGGGGGTGTCGAGGTCGGTTAGCGCGCGATCGTCCGCGAGGGGAAAGAGCATATGCGATTTTGCATTGGCTTTGATAATTTTGGCAGCCCCCGTATCGCCGGTTAAGGTTTGAAACGAGGGCAGCAGCTTGGCCGCAAAAATCACCGGATGGCCGGGGGTGCCGCTGGGGGTTGCGGCTTGCATGATGTCGGTGCCGCTGGCCTCAAACAGGGCCCAAAGCTGGGCCATGTCGTGGGCGGTGATGTCGGGCATATCGGCGGGCAGGATCATCAACCCGGTGGTGGCTTTTGGTGCTGCGGATGCCCCTGCACGCAAAGAGGCAGACATGCCCGTATGCGCATCGGGGACCGGGATGATGGTGATTGGCAGACCCTCAAGTGTTTTGGCACGGGGGTGGGATGTGTCTGGCACGGTGATAATCACCTGATCGGTAAGTTTGAGGGCCCGCATCGCCATGGCACGAAGACAGGGGACACCTTGCACATCCATCTGCAATTTATCCCCACCCCTCATCCGAGACGATTGGCCCGCGGCGGGCAGAAGTATTGTCAGCATGAGTGCCCCCTTAGGATCACAACAAACAAATATGCTGCGATAAAGTTCGTCAACTACGGTGCGTCTTAGCCGCGCAAATAGAGGTGGTCGTCGTCCCAACCGGTGCTGGTTATATGCACAGCGCGCCGACGTTTGCCCAATAATTCGATCTCAACCTCCATATTAGGCACCAGTTTGTCGCGCGGCACAAAGCCTTGGAAACCGCCGACCAAGGTGCGACAATCCTTGCGGGCAACAACAAGGTGCTCTCGGCCCGTTTGGCGGATGCGAAATTCTTC
>JALZWD010000153.1 GCA_023300365.1 Flavimaricola sp.
GATGCGGGCGCCGCGTTGGACCGTGCGGATGTTGTGGCGCGGGGGCAGTTTGAGAGCGGGTTTGTTGAGCATGCTTATATTGAGCCCGAGGCCGGATATGCCGAAATGCAAGGCGACCGTGTGATGGTGCGGGCCTGTACCCAAGCACCAGTGATGGACCAAGAGCAGACGGCGGCCATTCTTGGCCTTGGGGTGGATAAAGTACGTATGGTGCCGACGGCCGTGGGGGGCGGTTTTGGAGCCAAGTTGGATATTTCGGTGCAGCCCTATGTGGCGTTGGCGGCGATGAAGACCGGGCGGCCATGTCGGATCACATTTGGCCGCAGTGAGAGCATGCAGGCGACAACCAAACGCCATCCGAGCCGGATTGATGCGGCGATTGGGGCGACGAAAGATGGCAGATTATCGGGCATGACGTTTGCGGGGGATTTTAACACTGGCGCCTATTCGTCGTGGGGGCCGACGGTTGCCATTCGCGTGCCTGTGCATGCCAGTGGGCCCTATATTATGCGCGATTACGAGGCCCGGTCGCGCGGGATATTTACGCATAATCCCCCGGCGGGTGCGTTTCGTGGGTTTGGCGTGCCGCAATCGGCGATTGCCCAAGAGGTGTTGTTTGATGATCTGGCGGCGCAGTTGGAGATTGATCCGTTGGAGTTTCGGATTTTGAATGCTTTGGGCAACGGGGACACCACGGTTTGTGGGCAAGTATTTGACCAAGGTGTTGGAATTAAAGCGTGTTTTGAAGCCTTACGGCCCGCGTGGGAGACGGCCAAGGCGACGCGTGGCGGGGATGTGGTCCGGCGCGGGATCGGTGTTGCGGGCGGTTGGTATGGCTGTGGCAACACTGGTTTGGGCAATCCGTCGACGTGTAAATCGGGGATCAGGGCGGACGGCGTGGTGGTGTTGCATCAAGGGGCGATGGATATTGGGCAAGGGGCCAATACGGTGATCGCGCAGATATTTGCCCAAGGTTTGGGTGTGCCTTTGGCGCAGGTTGAGATCATCGGGGCGGATACGGATGTGACGCCGGATATGGGCAAAACGTCCGCCTCGCGGCAGACGTTTGTGTCGGGCAATGCGGCGCGTTTGTCTGGCACGGCGTTGCGGGGCGAGATTTTGCGGCGATGCAATATGGGCGACGATGCGGTGATAGAATTTGGTGGTCCGGTGCTTCGCGTGGATGGGCAGCCGTTTGATTTGCGCAGGCTGGAGGCCGATCGAGAGGGATATGTTTTGCGGGCGGTTGAGACATATGATCCGCCGACGCGGGCCTTGGATGCCGATGGTCAGGGCGCGCCATATGCGCAATTTGGCTATGCGGCGCATATGGTTGTGGTGGATGTGGATACCCGGTTGGGTACGGTTAAGCCGCAGCGGTTTGTGGCGGCACATGACGTGGGCCAAGCGATCAATCCATTGCTGGTTGAGGGGCAGGTTCATGGGGGGATTGCCCAAGGGTTGGGAATGGCCTTGATGGAGGAATATTTGCCCGGACGGACCGAGAATTTGCATGATTATTTGATCCCGACGATTGGGGATATCCCGCCGATTGAAACCTTGATTATTGAAGAGCCGGATGCGCATGGGCCGTATGGGGCCAAGGGGTTGGGCGAGCATGTTTTGATCCCCACAGCCCCTGCGATTTTAAATGCGATCCGCGATGCGACGGGGGTGCAGATGCGGCGGGTTCCGGCGACGCCGAGCCGTGTGAGGGCGGCGCTAAAGGAGGCGGGGTATGAGTGAGAAGATACGTTGCGATGCCTGTCCTGTTATGTGCTATATTGCCGAAGGGCGCGCGGGAGCGTGTGATAGGTATGCTAATCATGCGGGGGCCTTGGTGCGGCTTGATCCGCTGACGGTGATTGAGAATGGGGCGGCGGCGGTGCCGTTTATGGCCGGGGCCGAGACCGGAGCTGGAGCAGGTGCGGGCGCGAATGAGTGGGACGGTGATATCGTTCGAGGCGATAGGCCATTTGTAACCGCGATTGGTGCGGGCACCACGTATCCCGACTATAAGCCTGCGCCTTTCATCGTTTCGCAAGAGGTGGCGGGGGTGGATATGGTGACCGTCGTGACGGAGGGTATTTTCTCGTATTGCGGTGTGAAGGTGAAGATCGACACGGACCGGCACATCGGCCCGGAACGTGCGTTTGTGCGGGTGGATGGCGAGCCGATTGGCCATGTGATGACGGGGGAATATGGCTCTAAGATGCTGTCTCTTGGGGGGGTGGAACACCTGACGGGGGGCACCAAGAAAGAAGGTCGTGTGACCTGTGACGCGCTGTTGGCGCTGTGCAATCGCGAGGCGGTGACGGTGCAGATTGATGACGGCGCGGAGGTGATTATCCAGGCGGGACAGCCGCCGGTGATTGACGGCACACCGGAGCGTTTGATGCGTGTGGGATGCGGGTCGGCGACCATTGGGATGTTTGCCGCAAGCTGGATTTCGCATGTAGATGAAGTGGTTGTGGTTGATGACCATATCACAGGCGTTTTGTCCGAGCATGAGGCGGGCAAGCAGCTTGATGTGCCCAAGACAGGCATCAAGATGCATGGGCGGCGGTCAACGCCGGGGCGGTATTTTCAGGTGGCCGAACCGGGGACGGGCTGGGGCGGCACGCATATCGAAGACCCGCTGAGCATCCTTAAGCCGTTTGATCCCAAAGTGGCGTGGCCCGGTTTGCGGATGTTGATGGTGAGCACGACGGGCG
This sequence comes from Flavimaricola sp., assembly GCA_023300365.1. Taxonomy (GTDB): domain Bacteria; phylum Pseudomonadota; class Alphaproteobacteria; order Rhodobacterales; family Rhodobacteraceae; genus JALZWD01. The sequence continues at coordinate 2,715 of JALZWD010000153.1, forward strand.
AGCAGTGGGGGTATTATGTGCTGGATGCGGGTCTGGTGCCTGTGCCGTCTGAGGCGCCGGAGGCGGTGCAAGCTTCGGCGGAATTGATTGCCGAGAATTGCGAGCCATCGCTGTGTTCAGTGTTGTTTATGGGGGGGGCTGGCGGATCGCTTAGGGCGGGTGTGACGACCAATCCGGTGAAGTTGACGCGTTCGGTGAAGGATACGCTGACCAAGGTGACTGTTGGTGGCGCGCAAGGATACGTCTGGCCCGGCGGCGGGATCACGGTGATGGCGGATGTTTTGGATATGCCGAGCAATGCGTTTGGATATGTGCCAACGCCCGCGCTGGTCGCTCCGATTGAGTTCACGCTGGCGCGCGCGGATTATGCGGCCTTGGGCGGGCATATGGAGCGGATTGTCGATGTGGCGGATGTGATGGGGCCCAAGGTGCGGGTGGTATGATCGCGGCGCGCCTGTCGGGACAGCGCTTGCATTTGCAGCATGGGCCGATTGATTTGATTATTGGCGCCGACGGCGACCGTGCGGCGGCGTTTGCGGCGGCGACGGCGCGGTTTGAGGGGCTTTTGGAGAGATTGGCAGAGGAGCTGCCGTTGTTGCGGTCGGCCTCTGGTGCGGCGGTGAAAGGGCCGGTGGCGCAGCGGATGGCGCGGGCCGTCGCCCCGCATCAAATTCGTGGATTTGTGACGCCGATGGCCGCCGTGGCCGGGGCTGTTGCCGATGAGATACTGCAAGCGATTGCGACCACGAATGTCGGGCGGGCCTATGTGAATAATGGCGGCGATATTGCGCTTTTTCTCACTGGCGGTGCGCGATTTGATGTCGGGATGGCGGATTTCAGTCAGAAATCAGTTTGGAAAATGGGATTTTCCGGCGCGCGCCGTTTGACCGTCGCGGCGCAAGACGGCGTGCGCGGAATTGCGACCAGTGGGCAAGGGGGGCGCAGCTTGTCGTTGGGGATTGCGCAGAGTGTGACGGTGTTGGCGCGCACCGCAGCCGAGGCCGATGTGGCGGCCACATTAATCGGCAACGCGGTGGATTTACCGGGATCGGCATCCATCCGGCGCGTACCGGCACGAGATTTACAGCCCGACAGCGATTTGGGGGGGCGTTTGGTTGTGACATCGGTCGGCGCGTTGAGCGCGAGCGAGGTTCAAGCGGCGTTGCGGGCGGGAATTTTGGTGGCCGAGGATATGGCCGCGCGGGGATTGATTGTTGCGGCGGCGTTGTCATTGCGCGGCGAAGTTGCGACGGTTGGCGAAATGAAGGGGAGATTGGCGGATGCCTGACGTGAGTGTGCGCAAGATGAGCATTGTGGTGGAAGAGGTTTTCCATGAGGGCGGCCCGGTGGCGGATGTGCCGCAAAAGAAGGGCGCGTGTTTGGCCGTGATCGCCAACCCGTTTGCGGGGAGATATGTCGAAGACATTGTGGGATTTTCCGATGACCTCAAGCCGCTTGGCCTTGAGATGGCGCGCAAGTTGATGGCAGCCCTTGGTGGCAAGGATGCGATTGAGGGATACGGTAAGGGCGCGATTGTGGGCGTGGGCGGCGAGTATGAGCATGGTGCGCTTTGGCATGTGCCGGGAGGGTATGCGATGCGCGAGGCCTTGGGGGATGCGTTGGCGATTGTGCCGTCGACCAAGAAAGTGGGGGCGGCGGGGACGCGTCTTGATGTGCCGATTACGCATATCGATGCATCCTACGTTCGGGGGCATTTTGATGCGATGGAAGTGGGGATGAACGACAGCCCGCGTGCGGATGAATTGCTGGTTGTTTTGGTGATGAGCACAGGTGCGCGGGTGCATGACCGCGCGGGTGGATTGACGGTGGCGGGAATTGCAAAGCGGGATGGTTTGAGATGAGTGCGCAGATCAGGAAGACCTGTGTTTGGGTGGAGGAAACCCACCGGGAAATGGGGCGCGAGATTGCGCCTGCGACGCGCAAAGCGGTGGCGGTGGCGGTGATC
>JALZWD010000154.1 GCA_023300365.1 Flavimaricola sp.
GAATACCGGATGGACGGCATGCCCGAGGAGATCGAGACGCTGTGGTCACAAGGCCAAGAAATGATGCGCGATGCCGGCGCCGAGATCGTTGATATCAGCCTGCCGCACACCAAATACGCGCTGCCGGCCTATTACGTGATTGCCCCTGCCGAAGCCTCGTCCAACCTTGCGCGTTATGACGGCGTGCGCTTTGGCCACCGTGCCAAAATGGACGCGGGCGACGGGATCACCGAGATGTACGAAAAGACCCGCGCCGAGGGCTTTGGCCCCGAAGTTCAGCGCCGGGTGATGATCGGCACCTATGTGTTGTCGGCGGGTTTTTATGATGCCTATTACAACCGTGCCCGCCGCGTGCGCGCGCTGATCAAACGTGATTTTGAGACCGTGTTCAACGACGGCGTGGATGCGATCTTAACACCTGCCACGCCTTCGGCGGCCTTTGGCTTGGGGGAGATGGCGGATGCAGATCCAATCCGCATGTATCTTAACGATGTCTTTACGGTCACAGTGAACCTTGCTGGTTTGCCGGGGATTTCAATTCCAACTGGCTTTGATTCCAACGGCTTACCCCTTGGTCTTCAATTGATTGGGCGTCCTTGGGAAGAAGGCGATTTGCTCAATTGTGCCTTCTCGCTTGAACGTGCGGCACAATTTGTGGGCAAACCCGCCAAGTGGTGGTAAATTTCTGCTTGAGAAAAGGTTGAGGGTGTCTGTTATGATCCGCGCAATTGCATTTGTTTGTACGCTACCGCTCTTGGGCGCCTGTGTGCCGACTGTTCCCAACAGCGGCGTTGAGGCGGGCTCAAGCGGGCCCACACAATTCGATATTGACCGTGCGCGCCGTGAACAGGCCTTGGCAGGTCCGATTGTGCGCACGACCAATGGCATTGTGCCACCCAATGCGACGGATATCATTCCGTCCTCGGGCATCCCGCAAACCGGAAACACGATCGCGCCGGGTGAATTACAGGCGGCGGGCATCGGCACGCAAGCGGCGGCCGCTCCGGTGACGGGGGCTGATCCTTTGCGCACTCAAGGGGTGCAAGCCTCACCCTCGAACGCGGTTGACCCAAACAATTTCCAAATCGCTTCGACTGGCATCTCAAGCGAGCAAGACTTCGACAGCGTCAGCAGCGAACGTGATATCGCCGCCGATGCCGCCCTGCGCGAACAACAACAATCGGTGTTTCAGGTGATCCAACCCGAAGCCTTGCCCGAACGTGGCAATGTGGGCCCCAACATCGTGGAATACGCGCTTTCCGCGCCAAATCGGCGTGGCCAAGAATGGTACAGCCGGTCCATCCTAACAACACAGGCCCGGTTTGAACGCAATTGCGCCAGCTATCGTTCCGCAGATGACGCACAGCGTGATTTCCTCGGGCGTGGTGGTCCGCGGCGTGATCCGCGCGGCATTGATCCCGACGGCGATGGCTTTGCCTGTGGTTGGGATCCGGCACCGTTTCGTGCCGCTGTCGGCAACTGAACCCGCTCACACATCCATCGCCCAATTTTGGGCCACGCAAGGACGGTGCAGGGCCCAGCCTGATCCTGATCCATTATACCGCGATGCAAAGTGCGGACGCCGCCTGCGCGCGCTTGTGTGACCCTAAGTTCGAGGTCTCGGCCCATTATCTCATTGATCGCGACGGCGCATTGCGTGGCCTTGTGGCCGAACAAAATCGCGCATGGCACGCCGGGGCAGGGGCCTGGGGCGATATTGTCGATATCAACTCGCATTCGATTGGGATTGAGCTTGATAACGATGGCCAAAGCCCGTTTTCGGCGCCGCTCATGGACACGCTTACGGCTCTGCTGCGCGGTATCATGGCTCGCCATAACATCGACCCGGCAAATGTGGTCGCCCACTCGGAAACCGCACCGGGGCGGAAAATTGACCCCGGCCCCCGATTTGATTGGGCGCGGTTGACCCGGCTTGGCCTTGCGGCACGCTTGGGCGTTGACCGAAAGCGCCCAGAGGATTAACCCCAAGCTTGCGCGGATGGCTGGGCGGTCGCTTCTTTGGGGGAAACCCCAAGGGGGAGGAAAGTCCGGACTCCACATGAAACGGTGCCGGGTAACGCCCGGCGGGGGCAACCCCAGGGACAGCGCCACAGAGAACAGACTACCTCGCACTTGCGGGGAAAAGGTGAAACGGTGGAGTAAGAGCCCACCGCGGACGTGGCAACACGAACGGCACGGCAAGCCCCACCGGGAGCAATGCCAAATAGGGACCTCGTGCCGCTTGCGGCGGATGACATGCATCCAGACGGTCCGGGTTGGCAGCTAGAGGCCTGTTGGTAACAGCAGGTTCAGAGGAATGATCGCTGCCCTTCTTCGGAGGGGTACAAAATCCGGCTTATAGGCCGTCCGCGCATTAACTGAGCAATTGCGGCCATAGGCCATTGACTTGGCCCCCGGCACAGGTAAAAGGCAAGCCTGAGATTGATGGTGCGCCGCGCGGTGCCCAGCCGAAATAGGAGCCTGCCATGGCGAAGCCAACCACGATTAAAATCCGCCTGAACTCAACAGCAGGCACAGGCCACTTCTACGTGACCAAAAAGAATGCCCGCACCATGACCGAGAAAATGGTCGTGCGGAAATATGATCCCGTCGTGCGCAAGCACGTCGAGTATAAAGAAGGCAAAATTAAGTAAGACCTTCGGTCAGTCCAACTGACTTAATGGCCGCCCCTCGGGGCGGTCTTTTTCGTTTCAAAACGCCTGTACCAGCACAACAATCAACAGGCCAATCTGCGCAATAAGCGTGCCCATCATGCCGTAAAACCGAAACATCCAATGCAACCCATGCCGGATGAAATAGGCGCCGTGCAGGATGCGGCCAATGGTGAACACCGCCGCCAGCAGCCCAAGGATCACGCCACCTCCACCCTGCACCTCGCACAGAGCGACAAGGATCAATGCAATCGGCATTTGCTCGGCGGCATTGCCATGGCCCCGGATCAGCTTGGCCAAGACCCGGTCTTCATTGTCGCCCAGCACCACGCCATTGCCACGCCGATACCGGATCACAGCGACGGTCAGGATGAAAAATAGCGCGCCATTGAACACGGCCGTCCATGTGGTGATTGGCAATGAAAGTTCCATAAGTCCGCCCCTTTGAATGTAAAAAGGGCCGGCGTTTCCACCGGCCCTTGTTCAGGTCATGTCGTTCAAATTACTCGCGATTGCCAAGCAACTGCAGCAAGAACATGAACATGTTGATGAAATCGAGATACAGGTTCAACGCACCCATGATCGCAGATTTCCCAAGCCATTCCGCATCGCCATGCTGTGCGTGGGCGATATAGTCGGTTTTGATCTTCTGTGTGTCATAGGCTGTCAGACCCGCAAAGATCAGCAAACCGATGATCGATACGGCCCATGCAATCGCGTCAGACTGCATAAAGATGTTAACCACAGATGCGACGATCAAGCCGATCACGCCCATAATCAAGAACGATCCCCAGCCCGAGATGTCCTTTTTCGTGGTATAGCCCCACAGAGACAGGCCGGCAAAGGCGATTGAGGTGATCAAAAACACCTGCGCAATTGACCCCATGTTAAAGGCGATAAAGATCCAAGAGATCGACAGGCCCATCGCGGCGGCAAAGACATAGAAAAACGTTTGTGCTCCGGCAGCCGACAAGCGGTTGATCATTGCGCCAAACAAAAACACCATGCCAAGCGGCAGGAACATCAAAACCCATTTCAGCGGGCTTAGGAACAATGTCTGACCAAGCGACGTCAGCTCGCCAGTGGCAGTCACAGTCATTGAGCCAATAGCCCAAGCAGCAGCAAACGTGATCAAAAGACCAAACGACATGGTGCTATAAACTTTGTTCATATGGGTGCGAAGACCCTGATCAATATCGGCCGCGCCTACGCCCGCCGTCGATCTGATCGTATTGTATTCAGCCATCATTGACCTCCAAGATAACGGTGCCCGTAAAAGCCGGGCGGGATATGCTGCTAATATTGGGGCTTATTGGTCAGTTTTCAAGGGAAACCGAGGCTGATTTCCAATGAATTCTGATGGCTTTCCGCGGATTTTGCTTGGAAACCCGCGGAATTTGCCAAAGGCGGCGATTATCCGACCCAATGGCAAGGCACGTCCCACATTGGGCGCGCGGCTTCTGTCTTGGCATCTTGTGCAGAAATGCCGATATCGGCCAATTGTTGCGGGCTCAGCCGGGCCAAGGCGCGCCGCTGGCGCCACAGGGCAATCATCTGGACCGGGCCATGGCCAACAAATTGGCGCGGGGCGGAGGTTGAAATCGGTGTTGCGGTCAAATCGGTCATATCTATCGCTCCTTTTGGCGGGGTCACTGTTTGTCTCGTCTGGGCTTGAACTAGCGGATGTGTGTGGCATAAGTAAAACGAATGAATGTTAATCTATCCATCAAGGATCGTGATAGTTATGCGCAACCTAGACCTTACCGCCCTGCGGGCCTTTGTGACCGTGTGTGAAACCCAAGGGGTGACAAGTGCGGCGGCGCGTCTCAACCTCACGCAATCGGCGGTGTCGATGCAGCTTAAGCGGCTGGAGGAAAGTCTTGATCTCACGCTCCTTGATCGCTCCAACCGGGCGATGGTGCCCACGGCCGTTGGCCAACAATTGCTGTCCTACGCGCTCCGCCTACTGGCGCTGAATGACGAGGCCTACACACGCTTGACGGCACGCGATTTTGTCGGCGAGATTTCCCTCGGCGTCCCACACGACATCCTCTACCCCGCGATCCCGCAGGTCTTGCGCCAATTCAACGCGAGCTTCCCGCGCATGAAAATCCGGCTGCTGTCGTCCCTGACCAAAGTGCTGCACCGCGATTTCGCAGGTGGCGAAGTTGACGTGATCCTCACCACCGAAGACATCTTGCTGCCCGGCGGCGAAACTCTGGTCGAGCGCCCGCAGGTATGGATCGGCGCGCAAGGCGGGGCTGCTTGGAAACAACGGCCCTTGCCCTTGGCCTTCCAAAAGGATTGCAATTTTCGCTCACTGGCGGTCAAGGCGCTGGATGGTGACAACGTCCAATGGGAAATCGTCGTCGATACCGACAGTTCGCGCACCGTCGATACATCCATCAGCGCCGACCTCGCGGTGCATGTGGTGGTCGAAGGGACAGAACCGCCGATGGTTGAGGTCATCGACCACGGCGGCGATCTGCCCGTGTTGCCCAAAACGCAAATCAACCTGTATCAATCGCCACAATCCACCAGCCCGGCCCAAGATGCCTTGGTCGCGATGATCCGCGAAGGATACCGGAATTCATTGCCCGCAGTCGTGGCCAAGGATGTGGCCGAAGTGGCCTAAGAAGTGGCCTAAAACGTAATCACGATTTTGCCCGTCGAGGTGCGGTTTTCCAACATCGCAAGCCCCTCATCCGCACGCTCAAAGGGCAGGGTGTGGCTTATGTGCGGGGCCAAACGTCCGGCGGCCTGCATGTGCATAAGCGCGTCCATGCTTTCGGTCAGGGCGGCGGGATTAACCTTGAGATACCCGCCCCAATAAAAGCCGATCACATCGATATTTTTGACCAACATATGATTGGCCCGAAGCGGCGTAACATCGCCACTCGCAAATCCGATCACCACCATACGCCCCTCGGGCCGCAGGGCGCGCATCGCCGACGCGGCCAATGCGCCGCCCACAGGGTCATAAATCACATCAACACCCCCAAGGTCCTTAAGGGTCGTCGTCAGGTCTTCGCTGGCATCAATTGTGTGGTCCGCACCGGCACGCCGCGCAACCTCAAGTTTTGCGCCGCCGCGCGCCACGGCAATCACACGCGCCCCAAGCGCTTTGCCAATTTCAACCGCCGTAAGGCCCACACCCCCCGCGGCCCCCAAAACCAAAAGCGTTTCGCCCTTTTGCAATCGCGCCCGACGGGTCAGGGCCAAATGCGATGTGCCATAGGCCCAAGAGGTCATCGCCCAAGACCTCGAAGTCGATCA
>JALZWD010000155.1 GCA_023300365.1 Flavimaricola sp.
ATCATAAAAACGCTTGCCGCTGGTTGGGCACAGACGTTTTGTGCCCCATTCTTCGTTTGGCATTTGTGGTCCCTTTCTCTTCCGCCACGCGTCAGGCGGGCTCGGGTCAAAAATCGTGGCCTTGCGGCGCATCCGCGTCCCCTGCCATAAGCGCAATCGCGTGACAAGGCATAATGGCCGTAACTTGGGTAATAGGAGGGTGATATGGGGTCAGAGATTTCGTTGGGCAACCCACCAATTGCCATCACCCTCAAACATTCGGCCCGCGCCAAGCGTATGTCGCTGCGTGTCTCGCGCCTCGATGGCCGGGTCAGCCTGACGTTGCCAAAACGCGCCAGCCAACGCGAAGCCATGGCCTTCTTGACCGACCGCGAAGACTGGCTGCGCAAAAATCTCTCCGCCGTCTCACCGCTCCAAACCCCGGCCTTCGGTGACCAAATCCCCTTCATGGGCCGTATGCTCATGTTGCACCCCGCGCCAATCAAACGCCCGATGATCGAAGAAGACGCACTGATCCTGCCCCAAGGGCCCGACCGCCTGCTGGCCCGCCTCAAAGCCTTCCTCAAGGCCCAAGCCCGCGACCACCTCGCCGCTGCCTGCGACCGACATTCCGCCAATCTCGGCAAACCCTACGGCAAACTCACGCTGCGCGACACACGCTCGCGCTGGGGGTCGTGCACACATGCGGGCGATCTGATGTTTTCTTGGCGCCTGATCATGGCCCCGCACGACATCCTCGATTATGTCGCCGCCCACGAGGTCGCGCATCTGGCCGAAATGAACCATTCCGACGCCTTTTGGACTACCTGCGCGCGCCTCTATCCGGCCCATAAATCCGCCCGGAAATGGCTCCGCACCGAGGGCAACGCGTTGCATCGTTGGCAATTCTAAACCCGCAGTCGCACCCTAGCCAGCCAAAACCAAATCCCGCGTTGCAGTCTGGATCGCCGCCCCTGCATTCACGGCATGATAAAGCGGCCGTGGCGGGCGCAGATCGGCATCCACGCGCCGCTGCACCCACGCCACCTCCTCCATGCCCTGCAACGATTGCGACAAGGCCCGATCCGATATCGTCGTTAGTCGCCGCTTAATCTGGCTAAATTGCTGCGGCCTGCCAAGAACCGCCAAAATCGGCACCGTCCACGCCCGGCGCAACACATCCTGCGCCCCCGCCCCCGGCACCCCAAGAATGCCATGCGCAATCTTGGCGGCGTCCCGCCCTTGTGGGGTCAATCGAAATTCCGGCCGCAACGGATGCCCGTGGCCGGGGTTGCGCTCGATCAGACCCAGATCAATCAAATGCGCCATGCTCTGCCCAAAGGCCGTCCGCCGCGCCCCCGTCGCCACCAACATCGGCGCCTGCCGCCCCGGCACGCCCTCAAAAAGCTTGGCCAAAATCGGCAAAGCCCAAGCCCGCGAAGTAAGATTGACAAATGCAGTTATGTCCATAAAGTATAGTTAATATATTTAGAATCGAAAGAGAACCCCATGGCCCGGATCACTTTGCAAAACACAATCACCCTCGCGCTGTCTGTCACCGACCGCCACAAAACCGCAGATTGGTTCGCGGACATGCTGGGCTTTGAGGTCATGTTCCATGCCGACGAGGCCGGGTGGTCCGAGGTGCGAACCAACACCGACGGCGTCACCATTGGCCTTGGCGAACATACCAAAGCGGCCCCCGGCAACTGCGTCCCGGTCTTTGGCGTCGCAGATATCGACAGCGCGCGCGCCGCACTCGAACAGGCATCGGTGCGATTTGATGGGCCCACGGATGTGATCGACGGCATGGTCAAAACCGCCACGTTTTATGACCCCGACGGCAACGCCCTCATGCTCGCCCAAGACCTCACCTCTCGCGCGACATCCTAGACAGCCCCGTCTTAGGCTGGCCTCTCAATGCGGCGCAAATCTTGCCGCCGCATTAAGTCCGCTCTTGACCGCCCAAGGGTTTGTGATCACAAATACCCTATGCAAGTCACACCCCGCATCCCCGAACCCGCCGGCGCCGCCCACGAAATGGTCTACCGCGCCCTACGCACCCGTATCATGCACGGCGAAATCGCCCCCGGCGTCGCCATGACATTGCGCGGCATTGGGCGCGAATTTGGCGTCTCCATGACCCCCGCCCGCGAAAGCATCCGCCGCCTCGCCGCCGAAGGCGCGCTCACGCTCTCCTCTTCGGGCCGCGTCTCAACCCCCCTCCTGAGTAACGACCGTATCGAAGAACTCGCCTCGCTGCGCGCCCTGCTCGAACCCGAATTGGCCACGCGCGCCCTGCCCCGCGCCCATTTTGCGCTGATCGACCGTTTGGAAACCATCAACCACAAAGTCGGCCAAATGGTCGCCCGCCAAGACGCCGCGGGCTATATCCGCATGAACCTCGAATTCCACCGCACGCTATATTTACGCGCGCAGGCGCCTGCGATGTTGGCGATGGCGGAAACCGTTTGGTTGCAAATGGGGCCGACGATGTCGAAATTGTACGGGCGGTTGCGCCGGACAGAAACGCCGCGGGGCCACAAGGTGATCATTGCGGCCCTAAAGGCAGGGGATGAGGCAAGCCTTAAGCTTGCCGTGCGGTCCGATGCGACGCAGGGGTTGCGGATGTTGAAGGTCTAGGCGGGGCTAATAATGTTAAGATGCGCAGCAGTACGTGCCAAT
>JALZWD010000156.1 GCA_023300365.1 Flavimaricola sp.
ACAACCTTCGATAAGTCAAAATACTTTCCTCTTTTATTGCTAATGAATACGTTGGTTTCTCCCCGTGGCCACCAACCTGCCGCAATACGCCGAACCCGCTCAGCGCTATTGCCCAGCAGGTGTCTACGAAATCACCGGCGAAGGCGCCAATGCCGCGTTCCAGATCAATTTCCAAAACTGCGTGCATTGCAAAACCTGCGACATCAAAGACCCAAGTCAAAACATCACATGGACGGTGCCACAGGGCGGCGACGGGCCGAATTACCCGAATATGTGATGACCAATGCCCTAAATGCCGAAATCACGGCCCTGATTGGCGATTTATCCGGGCAAACGCCCACACAGGTTGACCAAGACGACGTCTTTTTTGGCAATGGCCTTCACGGCGACGACGGCGATGATCTGTTCTATGAGATCATGCAAACATACCGGGTCAACCTTGATGGGGCCCGGCCTGAATTCCACTATCTGGTGGATGAACCGCCCCGCTACAGGCGCGTCCTTCCCATCGATGCCCAAGGCCGAGTCATCCCCTTTATGCCCGTCACGGTCGAGGTAATTGCCCAAGCCGTGAACGATGGTCGGTGGCCAATAACCTATCCCGAACACACGATCAAAACCGTGTTCAGCTACCGGCGCAACCTCCTGCGCGCCTGCCTTGTTATCGCAACGATTATTGCCATCAGTTTATACCTCAAGACCCCGCTCTAACCGCGTCTAGGATCCCCAAGGGTGCGCTGCACTTGTCAAACGCGGCTGGTTTCACACCAATGTGACGCTTTGTCAGGCATAAACACACCGTTTCCATCCGTTACCCATTCGTTTTGATTGCCAGACGGTATCTTGGCACCTACCTTTGTTAAGATATCAGGCAACGGAGCAGTAACCATGGCACGACGTATGATCCGGGGGCTTACCCTCGCCTGTTCGCTTTTGCCCGTTGGGGGCCATATCGCCACGGCCCAAAGCACCTCGCAATTCACCGATTTTGCCGGGCCTTATCTGGCCGCCCGTTCCGCAGGGGCGCTCAATGATTTCGGCGCGGCCTCACAATGGCTGCGCGAGGCATTGGCCCATGATCCCACCAACCCGGCCTTAATCGACAACTACCTGTTGTCTTTGATCAGCTTGGCCGACCTTACCCGCGCAGCACCCATCGCCAATCAAGCGGTCACCGAGCAGGTCGAAAGCCAATTGGCGCAGATGGTCGTTCTGGCCGATACCGCCCGTGCGGGCGACTGGAACGACCTGATTGATATTCTTGACGCCGGCCACGGTATTGGCGTGCGGATCGACATGATCGCCAGAGCATGGGCGCAGGTGGGCTTGGGCGATGACGAAACCGCACTGGCCACGTTTGACGCGGTCTCTACCCTACCCGGAAGCCAAGGCTTCGGCACCTATCACCGGGCCATGGCCCTTGCCTACATGCGCCGCTTGCCCGAGGCTGCGGCAATGCTGGCTTTGCCCCCCGGTCAAGGCGTGCCCCGCACCCGCCGCACTGTGATTGCTCATATTCAGATCCTCACCGAACTGGGCCAAAACGACGACGCGCTCGCAATCTTGGACGCCTCCTTTGCCCGCAGCATTGATCCATCGATCATCGCCCTGCGCGCCGCTGTGGCCTCTGGCGGTGTTGTCCCATTTGATGTGATCCAGTCCCCAACCGATGGTATCGCCGAGGCCTTCTTTACCGAGGGCGGCGCCTATACCGAAAGCTCGCCGCCCGCGATTGTGCTGCTCTATGCGCAAATCGCCCATGCCCTCAATAATGATGACGCCGACCTGATTATGATGTCCGCAGGCCTGCTTGAGGAACTAGACCGATTTGAACAGGCCGCCGCGACGTTTGCCAAGGTGCGCCCCGACGATCCCGGCTTTCACTCCGCCGAATTTGGCCGCGCCAACGTCTTGCGTCAGGCGGGCGAATATGAGCTGGCCATTGAAGTGCTTCAATCCTTGCTGCGTGGCCACCCTGACCTTGCGCTGGCCCATTCCGAGCTTGGCGACATTTTGCGCGTACAATCCCGGTTCATTGAGGCCGACACGGCCTATTCCACCGCGATTGACCTATTTCCCGCCTCAGATGGCCGGTTGTGGGGGCTGCATTACAAACGCGGGATTACACGGCACCAGCTTGACGATTGGACCGCCGCCGAAACCGATTTTCGCACGGCCCTTGCGCAAAATCCAAACCACGCCGGCCTGTTAAACTATCTTGGCTATTCCCTCATTGAACGCGGCGAGAAACTCGACGAGGCCTTCACCCTGATCAACCGGGCCATCAGCGTTGATCCCGAAAACGGCGCCATCGTCGACAGCCTTGGCTGGGCGTTGTTCTCGCTTGGGCGTCACCAAGAGGCGGTGGTGCCAATGGAACGCGCCGCCGCACTGCTCCCCGAAGATCCGGTGATCCTCGATCATCTGGGCGATGTGTATTTTGCCGTTGGCCGCACCCTCGAGGCGCAATTTCAATGGAGCCGCGCGCTTTCCTACAGCGACGACGAGGATATGAACGTGCTCTTGCGCGACAAGATGGACAATGGGATCGAATTGCCGCTCCAAGGAGTGGACGACAGCGATCTTTCCGTTGCACAAGACCTCTAGTCGTCCCATCGTCTGAATTATTCTGTGCCGGAGTGGCCCCATGCCCATGCTCAGCGGCTTTGCCCCCGCCAAGATCAACCTCACACTGCATGTCACCGGCAAACGCGACGATGGCTACCATCTTCTCGACAGTTTGGTGGTCTTTGCGGGCGTGGGCGACAAAATCGAAGTGTCGCTCTCCAATGATCTGACCCTCGCCGTCGAAGGGCCGTTCAAGGCCGGCATCCCCACCGACGATAGCAATATCATCATCAAAGCGGCGATGGCCCTGCTGCATGCCCGCGGCGCGGCACATGGCGCAGCAATCAAACTCACCAAATCGTTGCCGCATCCGGCGGGCATTGGCGGCGGCTCGTCAGATGCGGCCCTCACCTTGGCGCTCTTGGCCGAGCTGTGGGGCCTGCCCCCCCTCAAACCCGATCATCCCTTTTGCGCCGCCTTGGGCGCGGATGTGCCGGTCTGTATGAATGCGCCACACCCCATGCGTATGGGCGGCATCGGCGATCTGCTCACCCCGGCGCCCGATCTTCCTGATTGTGCGATGGTTTT
>JALZWD010000157.1 GCA_023300365.1 Flavimaricola sp.
CCGCGTTTCCCCGAATGGACCGAAACCAGCCAGATCAAGGAATTCGCCGACGAAGTCCGTGACCGCACTGGCGGTATTCCCATTGGCTATAAACTCTCTGCACAACACATCGAAAAAGATATTGATGCGGCCCTCGCTGTTGGCGTCGATTACGTCATCTTGGACGGTCGTGGCGGCGGCACAGGGGCCGCGCCGGTCATTTTCCGCGATAATATCTCGGTCCCAACGATCCCCGCATTGGCTCGCGCCCGCAGGCATTTGGATAAACTCGGGCGCAGCGACGTGACGCTTGTGATCACCGGCGGCCTGCGCAAACCGGCCGACTTTATCAAGGCAATGGCGATGGGTGCCGATGCAATCGCGGTGTCCAATTCTGCGATGCAGGCAATTGGGTGTCTGGCGATGCGGGCGTGCCATACCAACAATTGCCCCGTTGGGATCGCAACCCAAAAGCCTCATCTGGTTAACCGACTGGTGGCCGAGAAATCCGCCCGGCAACTTGCCAATTTCTTTGAGGCCAGCGTTGAGCTGATGCAGGTCATGGCGCGTGCCTGCGGGCATGACCACCTGTCAAAATTTAACAACGACGATTTAACGACTTGGAAAAAAGAAATGGCCGCGATTTCTGGCGTGGCATTCGGAGGAGTAGCATAGATGGGACAACAAACAGAAAATGCGAACCTTGATTGGATTTCGGTTGGCCACGTCGACGACCTGCCCGAGGGCCGCGTCAAAACGGTAACTGCGCGCACAACATCGATTTGTCTTGTGCACTTTGACGGCCAGTGGTCGGCGATGAACAACCATTGCCCGCACCAAAAAGGGCCGCTTGGCGAAGGTTCCATCGAAAAAGGTGTTGATGACAAATGTTGGATCAGGTGCCCATGGCATGGATGGGACTTTGACCCATTAACCGGCAAACCACCCGGCGGACACGAAGATAGCGGCCAAGAAATCTACCCAATCGATATCCGCGACGGCGAGATTTTTGTGGGCCTCGAGGCCGAGCCGCCCCACACCCGCACCGTCACCGACGTGATGGTTGAGACAATGACAAACTGGGGTGTGCAATCCGTCTTTGGCATGGTCGGGCACTCCAACCTTGGGTTGGCAGATGCGATCCGGCTCTCGGTCATTGACAAAAAGCTAAAGTACTACGGCATCCGTCACGAAGGCGCCGCCGCCTTCGCCGCATCGGCCTATGGCAAACTCACCGGCAAACCCGCCGCATGCCTCACCATCGCGGGCCCCGGCGCGACCAACCTTTTGACGGGTATGTGGGATGCCAAAGTAGACCGCGCACCCATCCTTGCCCTCACCGGACAGGTTCAAACCCAAGTGTTCGGCCCCGGCGCATTCCAAGACATTGACCTCAAGTCTGCCTTTGATGCGGTGGCGCAATTTTCACAACCTGTGCTCAGTTCATCAAACCACGCTGAGCTGATGTCGCTGGCCTGCAAAAACGCGATCGTCAACCAAGATGTGGCACACCTCATTTTCCCCGACGATATGCAAACCAATCCATCAGATGCCCCCGCAGGTGGCCCCACAGGCCGCATGGGTGGAACACGCGTCACCCCGTCCAAGGATGACATCGACGCGGCGGTCTCTTTGTTGAATTCCGCCAAACGGCCGATGATTGTGGTTGGGCACGGCGCCTACGATGCCCGCGAGCAGATCATCGCTCTTGCCGAAAAGATCGGCGCACCTGTCGTCACCACCTTCAAGGCCAAGGGCTTGGTCCCCGACAGCCACCCCCTTGGCGCCGGTGTTCTTGGCCGCTCAGGCACGCCAATCGCCAGCTGGTTCATGAACGAAGCAGATGTGATTGTGGCCTTTGGTGCCAGCTTCTCAAACCACACCGGGATCGCGCTCAAGGAAAACATCATCCAAGTCGATTACGACAGGATGCAACTGGGCAAATTCCATCCCGTCAAAGTCCCGGTTTGGGGCGAGATCGGCGCATTTTGTGACGCCGCCGCAAGCCAGATCAAACCGCACGCCGAGGCCGACAACCAAGTTGACGAGGTTGCCGATCGCTGGCGCATTTGGCGCGACGAAAAACAACGCCGCTTGGCCGAAGAACACGGCGCGGGCATCCATTCGTTCGCAATCTTTGACGCGCTGGGCAAGCTTGTCCCTGACGATACAATTTTTGCCGTGGACGTGGGCAACAACACCTATTCCTTTGGCCGCTACCTTGAAACAAAGGGCACACAACGTGTGTTGATGTCTGGGTATCTTGGATCGATTGGCTTCGGGTTCCCTGCGGGTATGGGCGCATGGGCGGCCACCCAAGACGTCGAGGCCCTCAAGGGGCGCAAAGTGGTCTCGATCTCGGGGGATGGCGGCTTTGGCCAATATCCGATGGATCTGACGACTGCCGTCAAATACGGCATGGATGTCACGCATATCCTGCTCCACAACGGCCAATTGGGCAAAATCTCCAAAGAACAGCGCTCGGGTGAATGGCCAGTTTGGGAAACCGACCTCGTCAATCCCTCCTTCGCCGCCTTTGCCAAACTATGCGGCGCGCATGGTCAAAAGGTCGTCAAAACCGAAGACATCGCGGCGGCCATCGAAAAGGCGCTCGCGGTCGATGGCCCCGCTTTGGTCGAGATCATGACGGACGCGGAGTTGGTTTAACCCATGTCGGCGTCGCTTACCCTTCTTGTCATCCTTGCGGTGTCGTTGCTTGTCGTGCGTATCGGCGGCACGGCACTGCGGCTGACGGGAATGTCGCTTGATGCGGCGCGGTTTCAAAGCATATCGGCGCTAACCGGCACAGGCTTCACAACCCAAGAGGCCGAAACAACAATGCACCATCCGCTCAGGCGGAAGGTGCTTATTGGCCTGATGTTCGCAGGGCATCTTGGCATCGTGTCATTGGCGTCCGCCGTCATCCTCGGCGTGTCCGCGACACAGGCGGGCAATGTCCCTTGGACGATCCTCTACATGCTGCTCGCGATCATGGCCATTTGCGCCATTGCCGCAAGCGACCGGTTGGACGCCACCGTATGTTTTCTGATCGAAGCCGCCTTAAACCGTCTCGGCTGGTTTGAGACTGGCCGTCACCTTATCTTGACCGAACTGCCAAACGGCATGCAAATGGCCGAACACACAGCACAGCAAGCCTGCGACGTGCAAATCGACACACTTGGCCTCACCGCCCTACAGCTCAACGATGGGCCAGTCGATGCGGGCACGATCCAACTTGCCAAAGGCGACAGGCTTTTGTGCTTTGGCGCGACCTCAGCACATTTGGAATTGAACGCCAAAACGGCAATAAATTAGCCCAACCACCCCAACGCGATCTCTTGTTGGGACGGCTTCATGTCACCTCCCGTGACACTGCGCTGCGCACAATGCTAATGTTGCGGAAAAGACAGCGCCAAATTTTCCAAGGATCTTGCCCATGCCGAAAAAGCCCCAAGACCTGCGCTCGGCCCGTTGGTTCGCCCCTGATGATCTGCGCTCAATGGGCCATCGCAGCCGGGCGATGCAGATGGGATGGACCGACGAAGATTGGCAGGGCAAACCGATTATCGCGATCATCAACACATGGTCCGATCTGTCGCCTTGTCACCATCACCTGCGCGACCGCGCAGATTGGGTAAAACGCGGCATCCTTCAGGCCGGCGGAACCCCCGCCGAATTGCCCGTGCACGATTTTGCCGAACAATTCCTCAAACCCACCTCGATGCTCTACCGCAATATGGGCGCGATGGAGGTCGAGGAAACCCTGCGCAGCCACCCCGTTGACGGCGTGGTGCTCATGGGCGGCTGCGATAAATCCACGCCCGCACTGGTGATGGGGGCCGTCTCAATGGGCCTGCCGTTCCTCTTTTTGCCTGCGGGCGCGATGATCCGCGGCAATTATGCGGGGCAAAAGCTGGGGTCGGGCACCGACGTTTGGAAATATTGGGACGAGCGCCGCGCAGGCAAGATCGGCAAAGACGAATGGGACGGCGTCCAAGGCGGCATTGCACGGTCTTACGGCACATGCATGACGATGGGCACCGCCTCCACGATGATGTCGATCGCCGAGGGCTTTGGCCTCACGCTCCCCGGTGCCTCGTCGATCCCCGCGCCCGATGCCGCACACAAACGCATGTCGGCCGCCTGTGGTCGCCGCATCGTCGATATGGTCTGGGAGGACCTCACGCCCGACAAGATCATCACCGAACAGTCCACGCGCAACGCCGTCACCGTTGCCATGGCGACGGGCTGCTCTACCAACGCCATCATCCACCTCATCGCCATGGCCCGCCGCGCGGGCGTACCACTCGGGCTTGACGACATCGACGCCATTGGCCGCACCACGCCTGTCATTGCCAACATCCGCCCCTCGGGCTCGGAATACCTGATGGAAGATTTCTTCTATGCCGGCGGTCTGCCCGCCCTAATGGCCGAGCTGGGCGACAAACTTGATCTGTCGGTCACCACCGTCACTGGCCATAGCTTGGCCGATGACCTCAAGGGCGCCAAAAATCACAACACAGACGTCATCCGCCCCCTCTCTAACCCCGTCTATTCCGAAGGCTCGCTCGCGGTCCTGCGCGGCAACCTTGCCCCCGATGGCGCTGTGATCAAACCCGCCGCAATGGACGCCAAATTCCAAACCCACCGCGGCCCCGCCATCGTCGCAGACAGCTATGACGCGCTTAAACAAATCATCAACGACGAAGATTATCCCATGACACCCGACAGCGTGCTTGTGTTGCGCAACGCGGGCCCCAAGGGCGGCCCCGGCATGCCCGAATGGGGGATGATCCCGATGCCAAAGGCGCTCTTAAAACAGGGCCACCGCGACATGGTGCGATTGTCAGATGCCCGTATGTCGGGCACGTCGTTTGGGGCCTGTATCCTGCACGTAGCCCCCGAGGCCTTTATCGGCGGCCCTCTCGCGCTTTTGCAAACGGGCGATATGATCGACCTAGATGTGCCCAACCGACGGCTCAATATGGATGTCTCTGACGCCGAGCTGGCCAAACGGCGCGCCGCATGGACACAGCCCAAACAACGCTACGAACGCGGCTTTGGCTGGATGTTTGCACAGCATATCGAACAGGCCGACAAAGGATGCGATTTTGATTTTCTGCGCACCGAATTCGGCGCCGCCGTCCCCGAACCTGAGATCAACTAAAACCACGTTTACCGACCCGGCGCGAAACAAACCAAATACCTGTACACATGTCCCTAGGCTAATTTGGGATTCGGAAAAGAATCGCCCCTTGCAAAAGTAACCGCAAAATTTGCTTTCACACCATCAGCCCCCGAAAGTGCCCAAAAATTAGGCATTCAAGCGTGGGTCCTGTATTTGCTTCATAATTCATTAACTATTCGGAGTTACCGACAGAGTTATCCACACAATACGGGGAAAAATATAGTTTCCCCAGAGCTTGCTTTCCCACGCCCGAACATGACTCACTCTTTGGCCGCTGGAATTGTGACACCATTGCTAAGCGTCGCAGACCCTAGTTTTGCTAAGCTTGTGTACAGGTCCCTAGCGTCGTTTTTGCCCTCCACCAAAACACACGCCGCCTTCTCAATTGCGCATCTTCAAATCTATCCCCCGATGCGCATGCGCCTGTGGATAACACTGTCAGCAACTTTGAAAAAATTAGGATCGCAAGACGGCATACCTCCAAGCGGCCTCAGCACCTCAACGTGCATAGGTTGCAATATCTTGAAAAATAACAGCTAAAATTGAAGCTCTGCGCGATTGACACCCGACCCCCAAAGACAGCATCGCCCCAATATACCTGTGTACAAGGTTCGGGGGTCGGTCATTCTATGGCAAATGGGCAAGCCGACGAATGCGGTGAAACATCGCGTAAAATCGCCGAAATATTGGAGCGTGCCGGGCGTATCCACAGGCTCGCTTACAAAATGCTCAAACGCCACGCGGATCTCTTGTTCAAATTACGCCTTGTCACGTCATGCCCTAAACGTCACTCCGCTCAAAAAGCGCAAAGGTCTCAAGCGCCCCTTGAAGAACACTTCCGCGATCTGCCTCAAGCGTATCAAGCTGCTCAAAATACGCCGCGACCCCGCCAGCTTTGGCATAGGATTGGCCCAAAGCCATATAGCACCGTGGCCAACCCGGTTCTAAAAATCCGCTTTTCAAAATCGAAGCCGCGCCAATCGTAGACCCGTTCA
>JALZWD010000158.1 GCA_023300365.1 Flavimaricola sp.
CGATGCGTTTCAGGTGATGGGAAATGCCGAGGACGCCAGCGATCTGGGGCGTGATTTCGGCGCGACATTGACCGAGCGCGAGGTGCGCTGGCTGATGGCCAATGAATATGCGCGCAGTGCCGAGGATGTGGTGTGGCGGCGCAATAAGCTGGGCCTGCGGATGAGCGCGCGCGAGGTAAAGGCGCTGGAGACGTGGATGAAGAAGAAGCGGTAGTTAGCCAAACTTCTTGAACGCTTCGATCTCAATCGCCCGTTTGGTTTCCAATTCGGCCAAATCACGCTGTGCCGCGAGACGCGCTTCGCCATCAGGAAGCTCGGCCACCCGCACCCGCGCCGCCGCAATCTGATCGCGCAGCACGGCAAACGGCGAGGCATTGCCACCCGCCTCTTTCACCATTCTGTCGAGCACCGCATCAGCAGCATTGCCAGAAAGCTCCAAAGGCTTGCCAGCACCGGCAAGATCATCAAATTGCCCTTCGGCTTCAGCCTTGGCAATCTGCTGGTCAATGAGAGCAATAAGCGGGTGATCCATACCGCCAAACTACTTGGCACCTCAGATCAGTTCAATCCCACTCAACTGTCTCATCTTGCTCCAAGTACCTCCGGAGGTCTGGAGGCAGCGCCTCCAGTTGGTCGGCCCCGAAGGGGTCGATCCAAAGCCCTCAAACAGGCGCCACCACCTCAACCGCCTGCCCCGTCGCCGCACTTTCCTGCGCCGCCATGCCCATCGCCACCGCCCATGCGCCATCGCTTAGGTCGACCTCAACCGGCCCGTTATCGCGGATCACGCGCAAGAACCGTTGGTGTTGGTAGAACGTCGATCCGTTGTGGTCACCCGCAGCGAGCAGCGCGGGGTCCACCGGCACTTCGACGCGGCGGGGGCCTTGCGGGGTGCGGGGGCTGACGATCAGGTGGGGGACGGGCGGTTCGCCCAAGTTGTCGGGCCAGAAACGTCCCGGACCGGGGACCAAGCATTCGATTTTGCCGGATGGCCCCACCGCGTGGACGTGTTCTTGGTATTCAGCGCCTTCGGCAAACATCGACAATTCGAGCATGGCGCGCGCGCCAGAGGCGAAGTCGACAATGACATAGGCGTTGTCCCAAATATCGGAGGTACGGCCGTCATAGACCTCGTTCAAATGGTTCACGTCTTGGCCGCCGCTGGCCATCACGCGCACGGGGTCTGACCTCAGGATCAGGCGCATCAGGTCAAAGAAGTGGCAACATTTCTCGACCAGCGTGCCGCCTGATTGATCGTTAAAACGGTTCCAATCGCCGACTTTTTCGAGGAAGGGAAAGCGGTGTTCGCGAATGGTGAGCATTTTCACACCGCCCGTCACATCCGCCGCCTGTTCCACAAGTTTCGCGATGGGCGGCATGTAGCGGTATTCCATCGCGACCCAGATGGGGGCGGCGTAATTTGCGCGCAATTTGGCAATTCGGGGGGCGTCGGCGGGGTTGGTATAGAGCGGCTTTTCACACAAGATCGGCAGGGTCACGGAGGCCGCGATGTGCTCAAGCTGTTCGACGTGGCGGAAATTTGGGCTGGTGATGACGATGGCGTCGAGTTTGGGGTGCGCGAGCAGGGCGTCGATGCTGTCCACAAAGGTCGCGTCGGGGGCCAATTCGGCGGCATGTGCCGCCATGCCCGCGTCGGGTTCAAAGATCACCGCAATCGCCGTATTGGGCAAAAGCAGGATGTTTTGGATATGTTCGCCGCCCATCATGCCGCAGCCGATCATGCCGTAATGTGTTGTCATGGGGTGGCGTTCCTATTTGAGGCGCGAAACATAGGCGACGACGGATGTGTCGAACCAGTTGCGCGAAAATTCGATGGGGTTTGCGTGTTGGTCGTAGGCCACGCGCTCGACATAGCCGCAGGTGATTCCCGCCTTTGGGCCAAATTGATCCACGCGCCAATCGGGCACCGGGGCAACAGACACGCGGTCTTCGGCGCGTGTGATCCACAGGCCAAGGCGGGATTTGTAGTGGTGGTAGAGGCTTTCGGATATGTCGGCGGGGTCAATTGATTTGGCCGTTGAGCCGTCGAGCCAGATCTCTTCTAACGCGACGGGTGTATCATTCAAAAACCGCAAACGTCGGAACCGAAATGCATGGTCAGAGGGGCCAAATTTTGGTGTGTCCGGGGGTTTGGGCAGGCGATCAAGAGACAGCATTTGCGCCCGCGGCAGACCGCCTCCGGCCTTAAGCTCAAGGCGAAAGAAGGCATAGATGCTGTCGGCGTCTTCGCCGTGGCGCACGTAATTGCCCGAGCCTTGCACCCGCTCAAGCAGTTTTTGATCGACAAGCAGGCCCAGCGCCTTGCGCAATGTGCCAACCGCCACGCCCCAGTCGGCGGCCATGGCCCGTTCGGGGGGGAGTTTTTCGCCATCAAGCAGACGGCCTGCCATGATATCGCGGGCAATCGCTTCGCTGATTTGCACGAAGGTGGGCAGGGCTGCGGCACTGGCGGTGGTCGTGTTCATGGGCATATTGATACACTATTGATTTAAGCCAAGGTGCATGAGTAGACTTGAGCAATCAAGAGCGAAAGTGTGCTATGTCAATTGTTCCTATCACCTCTCCCGATTTGGATGCCGCCGAGGTGTCTTGGTTTTCGGCGTTGTGTTCGGATGATTATCAATACCTTGGCGTGCCCGATGGTGCGCTGCGCTCGTCTTGGGACCATTGCAGCGAGATCGTCAAACAATCCGAGGCAAACGGGTTTCGAAATATTTTGTGCCCATCATCGTATCAGGTGGGGCAAGACACCCTGTCGTTTGTGGCGGGCTGTGCGCCAATTACTGATAAGATCAATTTGTTGGCCGCGGTGCGGTGCGGCGAGATGCAGCCGATTATGTTGGCGCGAACCCTCGCCACGCTAGATCATATGTTAGAGGGGCGGCTGACGGTTAATATCATCAGCAGTGATTTCCCCGGCCAAAAAGAGCCTTCGCCCTACCGCTATCAACGCTCACGCGAGGTGGTTGAGATCCTGCGGCAGGCGTGGACCCGCGACGAGATCAATTTTGAGGGTGAGATTTATAATTTTCAGGGCCTGAGCACCGATCCTGTGCGTCCGTATCAACAAAACGGCGGGCCGCTGCTCTATTTTGGCGGGTATTCGCCCGATGCCGTCGATCTGTGTGCCAAGGAGTGTGACGTTTACCTGATGTGGCCCGAGACCCGCGAAGAGTTGGCCGCGCGGATGCAGACCGTATCTGAGAGGGCCGCGGAATATGGGCGGACGCTCGATTATGGCCTAAGGGTGCATATGATCGTGCGCGATACCGAGGCCGAGGCGCGGGAATATGCGCAAGAGTTGGTGTCCCGATTGGATGATGAAGCGGGCACGGCGATACGCGACCGTGCGCTTGATAGCACCAGCCTTGGGGTTTCAAAACAGGCCCGCAATCGCGAGCTGGCGGATATGGATGGGTTTATTGAGCCGCATTTGTGGACCGGCGTTGGGCGTGCGCGTTCGGGGTGTGGCGCGGCGCTTGTTGGGTCGGCGGACCAAGTGTTGAGCGAGATTGAGCAATACCAGAAGATGGGGATGCGGTCGTTTATCTTCTCGGGGTACCCTCATCTTGAGGAATGTGATTACGTGGGCAAGTTGGTTCTTCCGGAGCTTAAGACCTGCTCCTTGCCACATGAATACGGGCGTGTGCCA
>JALZWD010000159.1 GCA_023300365.1 Flavimaricola sp.
TATCCCTGAGGACCGAGGTAGACTACCTCGTCGATAGGCCAGAGATGTAAGCGCAGCAATGCGTTCAGTTGACTGGTACTAATGGTCCGATAGGCTTGATTTGATCCAGTAATAGTCTGACTTTACTGTTTAAAATCATGATACATACACACACAACCATCAGTATATCTGATAATGGAACAAGCTGAAATCCCGGCAGGGACAACAGTCTGATGCTAGTCAAACGATAGTGGTCATTACCACTGGGTGGCTGCATGTTTGCATTGCAAACACGCCTTGCCACTCAGTCAAATGAGCAGTGTCATTTGACTGGGCTTCTTTTTTGATTTGGTGGTCATAGCGCGAGCAAAACACCCGATCCCATCCCGAACTCGGCAGTTAAGTGCCGCTGCGCTGATGGTACTGCGTCTTAAGGCGTGGGAGAGTAAGTCACTGCCAAACCTAGTAAGAAGTGTTTCGTTTGTTCTCTCTGTCGATGCATTCTCCCATATTTTAGGTTTTGTCGCTGAGGCAGAAACTTTGCGGTTTGCATTTAGGTGCAATTACTGCCGTGATCTATGAATTAATCGCGATTTCTCGTCGGTTTCCCCTTATTTTCATGGGTATTCTTGATTTAGGAACAGTTAGTTTCCGCTCTTAATCTTTGGGAATTCACTGGTTTGAGCTATCCGGGACGGAGCGTTGCCTAGTGTTAGGGGTTGTAGTTTTAGTCAGAGTCCATGCGTCAAACCTTTAAAAAAATAGAAGATCTTGCCAAATTGGCACCGGAAACTGTCGCACTTGTTCATGCGGGCGGCACGATTTCTTATGCCGAAATGTTGGATGGGGCGCGTTCAACGGCGGGTCTTTTGTTAGACCGTCCCGACGATGGTGCGCCGGTTTGCATTTTTGGCAGTTCGCTGGCGTTGCAAATTCAGATGTCTTTGGGATGTTTGTTGGCCAACCGATCATATATCTCTTTGGGGCCACGTATCCCACTTGATGCCGTCAAACATATGGTCGGCATGGCCAAGACGTCATTGTGCCTGACTTCGGGCCAAGACGGTGATGACATGGCCAGTGCGTTGGGTATTTCTGCGATTTCGTATGATGTGGCGATGCATGCCCCGATCCCCGCGTCATTGCCTGACCTTGATCCAAATGCTTTGTCGCTGTTGCAAAATACCTCTGGTTCGACCTCGTTGCCCAAGATGGTGGGTGTCGATCAAAAGACGTTGCAGAAATATACGCTTTTGCATCACGATCTTGGGCAGTTGCAGGCAGGGGACCGGTATCCTTTGTTTGGCGAAACATGGTTTGATAATTTTTATGGGGTTCTTCACGCTGGTGGGCAGCTCGAGGAATATGACCTTAAGGCCCGTGGTGCAGAGGGCCTGAGTGATTGGGTGCGCGCACGTAAAATCACGAACATCCACACGTTTACCGCGGCCTTTCGGACCCTTGCGGAAACAACGCAAGAGCCGTTGCCTGATCTTCGGGTTGTGCGTCTGTTTGGTGAGGTGATGAACCGTAACGATATCGCGGCGTTTGAGCGGATCTGTCTGCCCGGTTCTACTTTTATGAATACGTTTGGTGCGACGGAATGCACCTGTATCGCGCAATATGACCATCCCCATGGTGCCACGCCACCCCAAGGCAGTGTCCCTGCCGGAACGCCTGCAATTGCAGGAGCGATCCGGATCACAGGTGAGGTCGGTGGCAAGGAGGGCGTG
This sequence comes from Flavimaricola sp., assembly GCA_023300365.1. Lineage (GTDB taxonomy): Bacteria > Pseudomonadota > Alphaproteobacteria > Rhodobacterales > Rhodobacteraceae > JALZWD01. The sequence continues at coordinate 1,713 of JALZWD010000159.1, forward strand.
ACGCTTCCGGTTGGGGCGACGGGTGTGGTTGAGGTGCATAGCGATTATTTGGCGACCGGATACCTGAATAACCCGACCCTGACCGAGGGCGTGTTTTGGGACCAAGACGGGACACGTGCCCTCAGCACGGGGGACCTTGGCTTTTTGGATCCTGAGGGCGTTTTGCATGTTGTCGGCCGTGCGGATGATCAGGTGAAAATTCGCGGCTATTCGGTGCGGTATTCCGAAGTTGAGGCGCCAATGGCGGGTCTTGATGGCGTGGCCGAGGCCGCGGTGACAAGCATCACATCGGTGCATGGGACGCGGCAGTTGGCGTTGCACTATGTGTGCAAACCGGGTGCACGTCTGACACCGGTGGATGTGCGGGCGCATTTGGTGGCCGAACTGCCCGCGTATATGATCCCGAATTACATTTTGGCGCACGATAGCCTGCCCAAGACGCCGTCGGGCAAGATTTTGCGGCGTGAGTTGCCCAATCCGTTGGAGGACGAGAATTTTCAACGCATCGTGTCGCGCGAGGGTTGGACGGCAGCCGAAGTGCGTGTGGCGGATGTCTGGACCAAAGTGTTGGGGCACAGCGGCTTTGATCGGGACGAGGATTTCTTTGATGTTGGGGGCGATAGCCTTCAGGCGATGATGATGGTGGTGCGCAACGAAGAAGCGTTTGATCGCCGCCTTGGGTATGAAAGCCTGGCGCTGTCGGGTGCATGTGTTCGCACCATTGCCGGCCGTCTTGAGGGCCATTTCCAACACAGTGCAGAAGAGATCGTAACACTCCGCGAGGGTTCGCGGGATCGGCCGATTTACATTATGCCGGTGGAGCGCGGTGAATTTAGCGATTGGATGGTTTTTCTTCAATCTGGTCAGGATAAGCGCGCGGCCTTGGGGGTGCATGTTAGGGATGTGCACCAGCGCAGCGACTTTGAGGCCAAAAGTGTTGAGCAATTGGGGAAACGTGCTGCTGATGCGATCCGGCGGCAGGACCCAAATGGGCCCTATGTTATTGCAGGCTTTAGTGCTGGGGCGAACATTGCCGTTGAAACCGTGCGGGCATTGATCGCGGGCGGTGGGACGGTTGCGGGCCTTGTTTTGGTGGATCCACCCGTGGCGCGGTATGAGGATTTTCGTCAAACGTGGCGCGTGCGCCGTATCCTGAGCGCCATCGCCAAATCCCGTAGTCTTGAGAAAACGCTGAGCCGTGCTGGGCATTTGTGGTTTGGGCGGCCGACCGACGAGCTTGAGATCGCCGATGAACGTTCTTTTTGGAAATATACGCCCACGCCTTTTGCCGCCCCGCCGACATTGGTGATCGATGCCGCCGAACGCAATCCGCACCGCGCGGCCAAGGCGGCGTTTTGGGATGGTATCTTGGAAGGCGAGGTCACGCGGTGGACCGGGCCGGACGATCATATGAACCTTTTGCGGGCGCCGTGCTGTGATTTGACCCGTGTGCAAATCGAGCAATGGATCAAACAGCTTGGCGATTAGAGCGCGTTTCTTTTTCTCGGGAGGCCCGCTTTTGCTGTTGCAGTCTGCGTGACACAATCGTACATACCAGTTCTAGTGTCGCGGGATGGAGCAGCCCGGTAGCTCGTCAGGCTCATAACCTGAAGGTCGTAGGTTCAAATCCTACTCCCGCAACCAAAAAAACGCCTCGTGGTTTTGCCACGGGGCGTTTTTTGTTTTTTTGTTGTGTTTTTGGTGGGCGCAGGAAAAGTAGAGGGATGCGCCGTGCCCTTTGTCTTGTTTGTCTTTTGATCAGTGTGCCTTTTGGTGCAATCGCCGATCCATTGGTTATTTTTGCGGCGGCAAGTTTGCGTGGCGCATTGGATGAAATCGTGCGTGGCTATGATGGCGATGTGGCGGTGTCGTATGGCGGAAGTGGTGCGATGGCCCAACAGATTGCGCGGGGCGCGCCTGCGGATCTTTACCTGTCGGCAAATGTGGCGTGGGTCGATTGGTTGCAAGAACAGGGGGAGGACGGCGCGCGGGTTGATCTGTTGTCTAACCGTCTGGTTCTTATCACGAACCAAGGCCTTGATAGCGCCGAGCGGGGGGATGTGTTCGCCGCGGCCCGCAGATCAGGGTTGGCTCTTGGGCAGACGCTGTCGGTTCCGGTTGGTATTTATGCGCGGCAAAGCCTTGAGGCATTGGATGAATGGGACAGCCTGCGGGGGTCTGTGATCGAATTTCCCTCGGCCTCCGCCGTTCTTCGCGCGGTTGAGCTTGGCGAAGTGCCCGCTGGGGTGGTTTATGTCACCGATGCGCAGCAATCCCAACGCGTTGCCCATGTCGATATTTTAGACGACAGCACCCATGATGCGATCACCTATCCGATGATGCTTTTGAGCCCGACCGCCGAGCCGATGTTTGCGCTTTTACAAAGCGAAACGGCGGCAGATGTGTTCCGCCGTTACGGCTTTGTTGTGGTGGCGGACCGATGACAGATTGGCTTGGCCCCCAAGAATGGCAGGCGGTCTGGCTGTCGCTGGTGGTGGCGTTTTGGGCCACGATCCTAAGCCTGCCTTTGGGCGTCTTTACCGCATATGCATTGGCCCGGTGGCAATTTCGCGGGCGGCAGGTGTTGAACCTTTTGGTGCATTTACCCTTGGTTCTGCCCCCTGTTGTGACGGGGTACCTTTTGCTTTTGACGTTTGGGCGCAATGGCTGGATCGGTGGCACGCTAGAGCAGATGGGAATTGTCTTGGCCTTTAAGTGGACGGGTGCGGTTTTGGCCGCCGCTGTTATGGCCTTTCCGTTGATGGTGCGTGCGATCCGCTTGTCGATCGAGGCGGTGGATCCCGGCCTTGAGCAGGCCGCCGCGACATTGGGGGCATCGCGCGCCCGCGTTTTTGCGACGATCACCTTGCCGATGATCCTGCCCGGTGTGTTGGCGGGGTCTGTCTTGGCCTTTGCCAAAGCGATGGGCGAGTTTGGCGCAACGATCACATTTGTCGCCAATATTCCGGGCCAAACCCAAACATTGCCCTCTGCGCTTTATGCCTTTCTTCAGGTGCCCGGCGCCGAGAGCTCCGCGGTGCGCCTTGTTATCGTGGCCGTGGTGATCGCCGTGGTGGCGCTGGTTGTTTCGGAAATTTTAGCGGCGCGATTGGCGCGGCGGGTAAGCCGATGATCGAAGTGCGCGTTCAACATAGCTTTGAGGGATTTACCCTAGATGTTGCGTTCGAGGCCCCCGCCGGGGTGACGGCCATTTTTGGTCGCTCGGGGGCGGGCAAGACCACATTGGTGAATGCGGTGGCCGGTTTGCTGCGCCCGGATGCGGCGCGCATTGTGGTGGGCGGGCGCGTTTTGGCGGAGAGCGGTATTTGGCTGCGCCCCGAGGCCCGTCGGATTGGATACGTGTTTCAAGATGCGCGGCTGTTTCCGCATATGACCGTGCGGCGCAATCTGGCCTATGGCGGCGGCGGTGATATCGGGCCGGTGGTCGATATGTTGGGGATTGCACATCTGCTTGAGCGGATGCCCGCACATCTTTCGGGGGGCGAGACACAGCGTGTGGCAATCGGTCGGGCTTTGCTGTCGTCGCCCGATCTGTTGCTGATGGACGAGCCTTTGGCGTCCTTGGATGAACACCGCAAACAAGAGATCCTGCCCTATTTGATGCGCCTGCGCGATACGTCGAAAATTCCGATCCTGTTTGTGAGCCATGCATTGAGCGAAGTTGCGCAATTGGCCAATACGCTGGTCTTGCTTGATCAGGGGCGTTGTGTGGCCACAGGGCCGATTGATGCGGTGTTGTCCGATCCGAAATTGGTACCGCATCTTGGGGTGCGCGGGGCGGGCGCGGTTTTGACCGGGGCCGTGGTCGCGCACCATGAGGATGGGTTAACCGAGGTCTCCGCGCCGGGGGGCACGCTGTTTGTGCCAAAGTTTGCGGCGATGATCGGCCAAAAGACGCGCATCCGAATTGAGGCGCAGGATGTGATCTTGTCGCGTGGCATGCCGCAGGGGTTGTCGGCGTTAAATGTGCTGCGTGGACGGGTGTCTGCGGTGCAAATGGGTGACGGGCCGGGGGCAATTGTGCAGATTGATATGCAAGGCACGCATTTGTTGGCACGGGTGACGCGGCGCTCGCTTGCCGCAATGTCGCTTGAATTAGGGCAGGAAATATATGCGATTGCCAAGACAGTGGCCGTAGCACCCGGTGATATTGGCCCAGTTGGCAACGGTTAACCCGTTATACGTGACAGGCGCGTGAGGGGTTGGTAAAGGAAGCGCAACTTTTAGAGTAGCAGGTAGTGGTATGAAGATTCTGGTAACAGGTGGTGCAGGCTTTATTGGGTCGGCGGTTGTGCGTCATGCGGTGCGTGCGGGGCAGAGTGTCGTTAACGTTGATGCGCTGACCTATGCGGCGTGCCTCGACAATGTCGCCAGCGTATCCAATAGCCCGAACTATGCCTTTGAGCAGGCCGATATTCGCGACCGCGACGCGCTTGATGCTGTTTTCGCCAAGCACGCGCCGGATGCGGTCATGCATTTGGCCGCCGAGAGCCATGTTGACCGCTCAATTGATGGGCCCGGTGCGTTTATTGAGACGAACGTAAACGGCACCTATAATATGCTTGAGGCCGCGCGGGCCTATTGGGACGGCAAGGGCCGCCCCGAGGGGTTCCGGTTCCACCATATTTCTACAGATGAAGTTTTTGGAACGCTTGGGGCGACGGGTCAGTTTACCGAAGATACGCCCTATGCGCCCAATTCGCCTTATTCGGCCTCCAAGGCCGCGAGCGACCATTTGGTGCGCGCTTGGGCCGAGACGTATGGTTTGCCGATTGTGATGACCAATTGCTCGAACAATTATGGCCCGTTTCATTTTCCCGAAAAGCTGGTGCCTGTTGTGATTTTGCGTGCCTTGGCAGGGCAGCCAATCCCGGTTTATGGCGAGGGCCTGAACATCCGCGATTGGCTTTATGTCGAAGACCACGCCGATGCGCTGCTGAAGGTTTTGGCGGAAGGTCAGTTGGGCCGGTCGTATAACATCGGTGGCGAGAACGAGGCCACGAATATTGATTTGGTCAAGATGATCTGTGCGATTTTGGACGAAAAGCGTCCTGCCGCCGCGCCATATGCCGAGCAGATCACCTATGTTGCCGATCGTCCGGGCCATGATTTGCGCTATGCGATTGACCCGACCCGTATGCAAACCGAGCTGAACTGGCGTCCGTCTGTGACGCTTGAGCAGGGTTTGGAGAAAACCGTGCAATGGTATCTTGATAACCAAGATTGGTGGCAGGCCTTGCAAGAGCGGGACGGTGTTGGCGAGCGTTTGGGGAAATCAGCATGAGGGCTGTTGTCTTTGGGCAAAGCGGGCAGGTTGCCAGCGAATTGCAACGACAGGCGGCCAGTGTTGGCGCGCATCTGATCGTTTTGGGCCGCGAGGCGGCGGATCAATCAAATCCTGTGGCTGCGGCGCAAACGCTGCGCAATTTGGTGCGCAATACGGATGTTGTGATCAATGCGGCGGCCTATACAGCCGTGGACCGCGCGGAAACCGAGCCCGAGATTGCCCATGCGGTGAATGGCAAGGCACCGGGCGCATTGGCCAAAGTTGCCGCCGAGGCTGGCGTGCCGTTTTTGCATATTTCGACCGATTATGTGTTTGATGGATCGGGCGACAAGGCATGGAAACCCGGTGATGCGACTGGCCCGCTTGGGGTTTATGGCGCGAGCAAGCTTGAGGGCGAAGAGGGCGTACGTGCCGCAGGCGGCGATCATGCGATTTTGCGAACCTCGTGGGTATTTTCGGCCCATGGCGCGAATTTTGTGCGCACAATGCTGCGCCTTGGGGCCGAGCGTGATGCCTTGAGCATCGTAAACGATCAAATCGGCGGGCCGACACCGGCGAGTGGTATTGCCAGCGCCCTTTTTGGCATGGCGAAACAACTGATCAGCGGTGAGGGGCCATCGGGCACCTATCATTATGCCGGGGCGCCTGCGACAAGTTGGGCCGGGTTTGCCACCGAGATCTTTCGGCAGGCGCAGATGGATGTGGTGGTGAATGAAATTCCCGCCAGTGATTTTCCGACACCAGCGGCCCGCCCGGCGAATAGCCGCATGGATTGCAGCGGCCTTGAGGCCGATTTTGGAATTAAGCCGCCGAATTGGCAGGCAGAACTGCGTCAGGTCCTGAAGGATCTGGGTGTAAGCGAACCAGCCTGAGGGGCCTGATTGATATGCAAGTAACCGAGACAAAATTGCCCGGTGTGATGATCCTTGAGCCGCGCCGCTTTGGCGACGACCGTGGATTTTTCTCCGAAGTGTACAACCGCGATACGCTCGCGGGCCTAGGGATCACCACCGAGTTTGTGCAAGACAACCATTCCTTAAGTGCCGACGTCGGCACCGTTCGTGGCCTGCATTATCAATCCGCGCCGCATGCGCAGGATAAATTGGTGCGCTGCGGGGCAGGGGTCGTTTGGGATGTGGCGGTGGATGTGCGCAAAGGCTCGCCTACTTATGGTCAATGGGTCGGCGTCGAGCTGTCGGCGGCGAATGGTCTACAGCTTTTGATCCCTAAGGGATTTCTGCACGGCTTTTCCACGAAAGCGCCCAATTCTGAACTGCTTTACAAGTGTAGTGATGTCTATGCGCCGGACTGCGATGGATCGGTGCATTTTGCGAGCCCTGATCTTGGAATTGATTGGGGTGTGAATGTGGAAGAGGCTGTCTTGTCCGACAAGGATAAAAATGCCATCCCGTTCAGTGAATTTGAAAGCCCGTTCACCTTCTGACCGGGCTCCGGTTAAAGGGACAAGGCTTTGAGCACGCGTAAAGGTATCATTTTGGCAGGCGGCTCGGGCACGCGGCTGTACCCCATCACTATCGGTCTGTCGAAACAGCTTTTGCCGATTTATGACAAGCCGATGATCTATTATCCGATCACGGTGATGATGTTGGCCGGTATTCGCGATATCGCGATGATCACCACTCCCGCAGATCAAGAACAGTTCAAGCGGACGCTTGGCGATGGATCGCAGTGGGGCCTTAACCTTACGTATATCACGCAGCCAAGCCCGGATGGATTGGCGCAGGCCTATTTGCTGGCCGAGGATTTCCTTGATGGTGCGCCATCCGCGATGGTTTTGGGCGACAACATCTTTTTCGGGGCGCAATTGCCCGATCTTTTGGCCCAAGCCGACAAGAAAACATCTGGTGGTACGGTGTTTGGCTATCATGTCGCCGACCCTGAGCGGTATGGCGTGGTGGATTTTGATGCCAATGGCGTGGCCAAGAGTATTATCGAAAAACCAGAGAACCCGCCGTCGAATTATGCCGTCACAGGTCTTTATTTCCTTGATGGCACGGCTCCTGAGCGTGCGCGGGCGGTAAAACCGTCGCCGCGCGGCGAACTTGAGATCACATCCTTGCTTGAGATGTACCTCGACGATGGATCTTTGGACGTGAAACGCATGGGCCGCGGTTATGCATGGCTTGATACCGGCACCCACGCGAGCCTTTTGGACGCCGGCAACTTTGTGCGCACACTCGAAGAGCGCCAGGGCCTTCAAACCGGAAGCCCTGATGAGATCGCTTATGAACAGGGCTGGATTGATGCCGCTGGACTTGAGAAGCGGGCCAAAATGTTTGGCAAGAACGCCTATGGCGCATATCTCGCTGATCTCCTGAACTAAGGCGGTTTTTCGCTCAAATCCGAATCGGATTCGCGAGAAGTTCGGGTTTTGTGCGGACAGTTTTGGAAAATAATGCCTTTTGTTGATGCCATATGAACAGTTAAAGGTTGAATCCCTAAGTCCGCTTGTGTTGCCAAACGGGCGTCAGATCACGGTCTAATTCCCGCCTTAATTGCCGATTCTTGCGGCGATACGGTGCGATTTGATCACCTGTGATGATGCTTACGTAGGGTTAATCTTGGCGCGCGGACAAATCGGCTTTGTTGCGGTATTGGGGACAGTTTTGCTGATATATCGGGTTTGGCGGCCTATTGTTTCCGCAAGCACAGGCAATAGCCCTTCGAAACGGGCTTATCAGGCAAAATCACCTGCACAATTGGAACCTCGGCTGGGGGTAATTCATTGTGGCATTCCCCTGTCGGTCGGCATGAAGTCGCCGTAATGTATGAATGTCCGGTGAAAAAGTCGCTGGATGGGATTTGCACGTAAAGGTTGTGTCTCGGATTAATAAAATATGACTCGAGTAAAGAATAAATAGCGACCTTTCCGTTCAAACCCTATTATGACATGAGACCAGCAAGAAGACGCCGCTCCGATTGGTTACACATTATCCGGCGATGTCATCTTGGTCTTAGTGAATGGCCGTCAATACGCGGACGGCTTGGGTGAGTTAGAGAGTGCCGATTTGGTGGCGTGCCGCCGGGTCTGTTAAATGTTTGTTGGCCGTCGTGGCCGTTTCCCTGGGGAGGGAATTATAGTGAGTTACCAGTATCGTTCGGATATCAAGACCGACATCGCACCGCATCCTGTTACTGCGCCTTCCATGCTTATTGGCGGCGGGTTCTATCGGGCGGCTGTAAAGCGGGTTTTGGATGTTGCTCTCGTTTTGATGGCATCCGTGCCCTTGCTTTTGACTGTAGGATTGTTGGCGCTGTTTGTGCGGCGCGATGGCGGGTCTGCCTTCTACACGCAAGACCGTATCGGTCAGAACGGCAAAGTCTTTAAGATCCTCAAGCTGCGCACAATGGTGCACAACGCTGATGAGGTTATGGAAGAGTACCTTGCCTCTGATCCTGCGGCTCGGGCCGAATGGAACCATCACCAAAAGCTGCGCAACGATCCGCGCATCACCAAAGTGGGCAAACTGTTGCGTCGCACATCGTTGGACGAGCTTCCGCAGCTTTGGAATGTTCTCGTGGGCGAAATGTCGATTGTTGGCCCGCG
>JALZWD010000160.1 GCA_023300365.1 Flavimaricola sp.
CCGTCACCACCGAGCAATGTCCAAATCTCTTCCGATAGATGCGGTGTCATTGGTTGCATCAATTGCGCCAGCGTTCGCATCGCGGTTTTGCGGGCCTCGGAGCTGGCCTTGGACTTTTGCAAGGCTGCGGTGAAGCCATAGAGTTTGGCGATGGCCGCGTTAAAGCCGAAGCTTTCTACGCCGTTGGTGACGTCGCGGATAGTTTTGTGCATCTCGCGGAGCAGGGTCTCGTCGTTGTCTTGGCCGGTGTCGGCGCTGCTTTCCGCGATTTCCACGGCCATCCGCCAGACGCGGTTCAGGTGTTTAAACGCGGCTTCGGCGCCGGAGGCGGTCCATTCGACGTCGCGTTCGGGGGGGCTGTCGGACAAAACGAACCAGCGGGCGGTGTCGGCGCCGTATTGAGCGAGGATCGCGTCGGGGTCGACGACGTTTTTCTTGGATTTGGACATTTTGGCGGAGGGGATGATCTCGACCTGCGTGCCGTCCGCGAGTTTGCCGTCGGTGACGTCTTCGGGGAGGTGGTAGACTTTCTTTTTGCCGTCCAGCGTTTGATAGATTTCATGGGTGACCATGCCTTGGGTGAACAAGGCTTTGAACGGTTCTTCGCAGCCCTGCGGGAGGTGGCCTGTGATCTGCATCGCGCGGGCGAAAAAGCGGGAGTAGAGCAGGTGCAGGATCGCGTGTTCGATGCCGCCGATGTATTGGTCGACGTTCATCCAGTAGGCGGCGTCGTCGGTATCGGTGGGGGTGCCTGCGCGGGGGGCAGTGAAGCGGGCGAAATACCATGATGAATCGACGAAAGTGTCCATCGTATCGGTTTCACGCGTTGCTGGGTTGCCGCACGACGGGCAGTTTGTGTCGCGCCAAGTGGGGTGGCGGTCGAGTGGGTTGCCGGGGATGTCGAAGGAGACGTCGTCGGGGAGTTTGACGGGGAGGTTCTCTTTTTTCTCCGCCACGACGCCGCAATCGGGGCAGTGGACGACGGGGATGGGGCAGCCCCAGTATCGTTGTCTTGACAGGCCCCAGTCGCGCAATCTGAACTGTGTTTTTCCGACGCCCCAGCCGTCGGATTCAGCGATTTCGATGGCCTCAGCGACCGCTTGTTCGGCTGTCCAAGGTTGGCAGGATTTTAAGCCTTTGATAAAATTCACTTTTTCAGATTTTAACGGAACGTAAGCATTTCCGCCCTCTTCGGGCAGGACGTGGTCTGCGTCAATGGGCACAAAGGTGGAAATCACCGGCAAATCGTACTTGCGGCAGAAGTCCAAATCGCGCTGATCGTGGGCCGGGCAGGCAAAGATCGCGCCTGTGCCGTAATCCATCAAAATGAAGTTGGCGATCCAGACGGGCAGGTGCCAATCGGGGTTGAGCGGGTGTGCGACGGTGAGCCCGGTGTCAAAGCCCAGCTTTTCGGCGGTGTCCAAGGCCTCGGCGGTGGTGCCGCCTTTGCGCATCTCGGCGCAAGCGCTTGCAAGGGCGGGATTGCCGGCCTCGAGGGATTTGGCCAGCGGGTGATCGGGCGAAATGCCGACAAAACTGGCGCCCATCAGCGTATCGGGACGGGTGGTATAGACGGTGATCGGATCACCGCCATCGGTGCGTTTGAAGTCAAACTGGAGACCACGGGATTTGCCGATCCAGTTGGACTGCATCAGGCGGACTTTGGCGGGCCAATCGTCCAATGTATCCAAGGCAGAGAGCAATTCTTCGGAATGGTCGCTGATTTTGAAGAACCATTGGGTCAGCTCGCGGCGCTCGACCTCGGCATCCGAACGCCAACCGCGCCCGTCGATGACCTGTTCGTTGGCGAGCACGGTCATGTCGACGGGATCCCAATTAACCGTCGCGTTTTTGCGGTCAATCAGGCCTGCGGCCAGAAAATCGAGGAACAAGGCCTGTTGTTGGCCGTAATATTCGGGATCGCAGGTGGCAAATTCGCGGGACCAATCGAGAGACAGGCCCAATTTCGACAATTGGCCCTTCATATGGGCGATGTTGCCGTAGGTATATTCTTTGGGGTGGACGCCCGTGGCCATGGCGGCGTTTTCGGCGGGCATTCCGAAGGCATCCCAACCCATCGGGTGTAAAACGGCGTGGCCCGTGGCAATTTTATAGCGCGCAACAACATCGCCCATGGTGTAATTGCGCACATGGCCCATGTGCAGATTGCCGGAGGGATAGGGAAACATTTCGAGGACGTAGTATTTGTCGCGGCTGTCATCGCGTTTGGCGGTGAAGACATCCGCCTTGTCCCATGCGGCTTGCCATTTTGCTTCGATCTGTGCGGGCGTGTAGCTGGACATTTGGTCTCTCATGCGGATGGGGCGGGCGGTATTGGCCCGAGATTACAACATTTGGGCGGTGTTTGGTCGGATTTATAGAGCGCCGTCGTTGATGCGCAGTTGGCGCGCGCGTGCGAGGATCGCGTTTTCGACGGCACGTTGGGTTTCGGCGGACACCGGACCATTGCGCGTGGCGAGGGCCACGTCGAGTGCGCGGGCGTCAAGCGAGGGATCCGAGACAAAAACCGTGGCGCGGTAGGATGTGCCGCCGCCCGGCGGCGTGCCAAAGCCAAATACGATGACGCCGGTGAAGGGGTCAACGCTTTGAATTGGAAGGAAATTTAACGTGTCGATTGCCGCCGCCCAGAGATAGCGATTGACGGCCACGTTTTCGACACCAGAGCTGCGAGCGGCCTGCCGCGTGGCGGGTTCGCCCGAGCCACCAATACCGAGAAAGCCGCATGCCCCAAGGGCGCTGCACAACACGATGCCTGTGGTAAGGCGGCCGAGCGATTTGAAATTTGTCACGTGACGATCCCTTGGGCGTTAACTCATTCATGCAAAGGTTTAGCGAAGGGGAGGGGGGGTCACAAGTGTGCGGCGATTGTTGGGGCAAAAAGAAAGGGCGGCCCCGAGGGACCGCCCAATGCTTTGGATAACCTTGGCTTCGATTAGAAGTCGAAGGATACCTCAACTGTTGTACCGTCTTCGTACTCAGGCGAACCAACTTCGTCATCACCGTCTGCGAAGGCAACGATCAACTCAGCACCACCGCCGAGGTCGTATTCGGCGCCGAGGTAGTACTCGTCGTCGTCCTGCGCATCGTCAGAGGAGAAACCAGCCAAGATCGACAGCTGTTCTGTGATTTCGTATGAACCGTCGAGTGAGATGATCTCGTTGTCCTGCTCGTCAACATAGTCGAATGTTACAGCCAATGGGCCTTCGGAGTAGGCAAGGTTGATGCCGTAGTTGTCTTCGTCAAGGCCACCATCTTCTGCCACGTAGTAGGCTGTGATTGTCACAGGACCAAGTGGGTAGGAGACTTCAACACCAAACGACTCGAGGTCGGCTGTGCTGTTGTCGGCGTAAGCAACAGTTACGTCGGCGCCAGCGAATGTTGAGCTAACCGAAAGAGCGAAGATTTCGTCGCCGTTAAAGTCAGCGTCAGGAGAGATGTAGTCGAGCTCTTCTTCTTGGTAGGCAACTACGAAGTCAAAGGTCGAGACCGCACCAGACAGAGCAACCGAAAGCTGCTCAACTTCGTCGTCATCATTGTCGTTGTCGTCGTCATCAACAACGTATGACAAGGACAGGTTGTAGTTGTCCAAGAAGCGTACGTCGCCGCGCAAGTAAGTTTCTGCGCCGTCGTTTGCGGAGAACCCATCGGCTTCCATGTCACCAGCTGATTCCCAGAGCGAGTCAGCAGCGGGGCCAACATCACCGAAGAACAAGCTTGCTGTTTCGCTTGTCAAAGACAAAGCGAAGTCACCAGCGGACAGGTCTTGGCCCAAGTTGTCGTCGCCGTCATTGCTTGCGACGTCAACGTCCCAAGAGACAGTGGCTGTGATGCCGTTGTCGAGTTCAGCCGACAAAATCGCTGTGATGTCTGTTTCCCAATAGAAACCGTCGTCACCAACGGTTGGGTCGTCGCCATCGTTAAAACCCAGAGTGGCAGATCCGGTAAACGATACACCTGTGTGGCCGTCAGCAGCAGCGGCGCCAGCAAAGGCGACGATAGATGCGGAGGCAAGGAGGATGCTTTTCATAATTGTATTCCCTCGTGTTTATGCATTCCTGCGAATGCCAGTCCAACTAGCATTGCCAGCTTGTTTGCGATGTTCCCCGTGCACACACAAGGAATTTGCAAAATGGCAAGCTGGAGTTAGGGGGAAATGATGCACTTGAGACACACCGGATGTTTTGGCGTAAGGTTGCGTGACAGCGCCAAGAGAGGCGTTATACCCGCATTTAGCCCTTATAGGCTTGAGTTATAGGAGCATTGCGCGTGGGACTTGTGGATATTGAGGCGGGAATTAAGGCAGCGGCCGAGGCGAGCGGGCGGGGCGCGCAAAATGTGCACTTGATCGCCGTTTCCAAGGTTCAGCCCGCGAATCGAGTCGATTCTGTCTTGGAATCGGGTCACCGGGTGTTTGGAGAGAATCGGGTTCAAGAGGCGCAAGGCAAGTGGCCGGGGTTTCGCGAAAAGTATGGTGCGGTGGAGGTTCATTTGATTGGGCCACTGCAGAGCAACAAGGTGCGCGCGGCGATGGAGTTGTTTGATGTGATCCATACGGTCGACCGTATCAAGCTTGCCCGTACAATCGCGCGGATTGCGGGCGAGATGGGGGAATGCCCGGATTTGTTTGTGCAGGTGAACACGGGCGAGGAGCCGCAAAAGGCGGGGGTGATGCCGAGCGCGCTTGCCGAGGTTATGGCCGAGTGCCGTGCGTTGTCGTTGCCGGTGATTGGGTTGATGTGCATCCCGCCAGCAGGCGAAGACCCCGTGCCGCATTTCAAGATGCTGGCCGAAATGGCCAAGACCCACGGGGTGGATGGATTGTCGATGGGTATGAGTGGAGATTATGAGACCGCGATTGCCTGTGGTGCAACACATGTGCGTGTGGGGTCGGCTATTTTTGGGGAGCGCGGCTTGGGCTAGGGCCTGAGTGCGGGGGGTATTATAGATGAAGCTTGGTTTTTGAATAAAATTACAGCGG
>JALZWD010000161.1 GCA_023300365.1 Flavimaricola sp.
TTTGCCGATTGGGAGCTTGGTGATTTGCGCGAACGGCTTGCGGGGACGTTGTCGGCGGGGCAAAAGCGGCGCTTGGGTTTGGCGCGTTTAGGCGTGATCGGGGCAAATCTATTGGTTTTGGATGAGCCTACGGTGTCGCTTGATGCGTTTTCGGTGAAGATGTTTGCGCGGTGGATGCAGGCGCATTTGGCGCGTGGGGGATCGGCGGTTATTGCGACACATATCGACCTTGGGCTTGAGGCGCCGGAACTGGATTTGAGCCCTTTTGTGGCCCGTGATTTTGGCGTCGGCACGGATGATGCATTTTTATGAAGGCGGTCTTTGTCAGGGATTTGCGGCTGGCCTTTCGCGCGGGAGGGGGATTTGGTCTCGCGCTTGCGTTTTTCTTGATTGTTGTGATCCTTGTGCCGTTTGGCGTCGGGCCTGAGACGGCGGTGTTGCGGCGGATTGCGCCGGGGATTTTGTGGGTCGCGGCGCTATTGGCCTGTTTGCTGTCGCTTGACCGGATTTTTGCCCTTGATTTTGAGGATGGCTCTTTGCCGTTGCTGGCCACTGCGCCTGTACCTTTGGAGGGCGTGGTTTTGGCCAAGGCGGCGGCGCATTGGGTGGTGACGGGCGTGCCTTTGGCCTGTGCCGCCCCGGCGTTGGCGTTTTTGCTCAATATGGAGGGGGGGGCCTATCTGACGCTTGTTATGTCGCTTGCGATTGGCACGCCGGCTTTGTCGATGATTGGGGCCTTTGGTGCGGCCTTGACGGTTGGGATCAAGCGGGGGGGCTTGTTGTTGTCGCTGTTGGTTTTGCCGCTTTATGTGCCTGTTTTGATTTTTGGGGCAAGTGCGGTGCGCCGGGCGGCGGATGGGTTGTCGGTGGCAACGCCGTTGTTGATCCTTGGGGCGATTACTTTGGTGGTGGTGGCGGTGATGCCGCTGGCTGCTGCGGCGGTATTGCGCATCAATCTGCGGTGATCTGGGATTGAGCGACGGCGCACGGTACGTTAGGAAACCACATGTCCATCTGGGAATATGCAAATCCAAAGAAGTTTACCGCGACGGTGACGCCGATCATCCCGTGGGCCTTTGGTATTGGGCTTGGGCTTTTGGTTGTGGGTCTTATCTGGGGCTTTTTCTTTACGCCCGCGGAGAACCGTCAGGGCGAAAGTGTTAAGATCATCTATCTACATGTGCCAAGCGCCTTTTTGGCGATCAATGCCTGGGTGATGATGCTTGTTGCCTCGCTTATTTGGGTGATCCGGCGGCATCACGTCAGCGCGTTGGCGGCCAAGGCGGCCGCTCCTGTGGGGATGGTGATGACGGTCATTGCGCTGGCCACGGGCGCGCTTTGGGGGCAAGCGACCTGGGGGACTTGGTGGGTTTGGGATCCGCGTCTTACGTCCTTTTTAATCTTGTTCTTGTTCTATCTTGGATATCTGGCCCTTTGGGAGGCGATCCCGGATCCCGATACCGCCGCTGATTTGACGGCGATTATGTGTATCGTTGGGTCGGTGTTCGCATTTTTGTCGCGCTATGCGGCGATTTATTGGGCCCAAGGGCTGCATCAGGATGCGTCGCTGTCGCTGGATGCCGAAGAGAATGTGTCGGATGTGTTTTGGCAGCCGCTTGTGTTGTGTCTGGTGGCGTTTGGTGTGCTGTTTGTGGCATTGGTTCTTTTGCGCACCCGGACCGAGATTGCCAAGCGGCGCACCCTTGCCTTGCAGGCACGACAACGGCGTGCGGAGGTGCGTGTGTAATGCCCGATCTTGGAATATATGCATTTGCAGTTTTGGCATCCTATGCGGTGACGTTGGTGTTGTTGGCGGGGTTAATCGGCCTGAGCCTGCGGCAATGGCGCGTTGTTAAGGCTGTGTTGGAAAAGGTGGAACAAGATGGCCAAGATTAAGCCACTGATGTGGTTTCCGGTTGTGGCGTTTACGGGGCTTGCGGGCCTTTTTGCGGGCGGTATGTATCGCGATAATCCAGGCGAGCTGCCGTCAACATGGATCGGCAGGGATGCGCCCGCATTGCCAAGCCGGACCTTATCAAGCCAGCCCTTGGTGACGGCAGAGGATTTGGCCTCGGGCGAGGTGACGCTGGTTAATTTTTGGGCCTCTTGGTGCCCGCCGTGTCGGGCAGAACATCCGGTTTTGTTGGATATGCAAGAGCAGGGCATTCGCGTGGCGGGTGTGAATTTTCGCGATCCTTCCGACAATGCCGAGGCGATGCTCAGCGAGCTTGGCGATCCGTTCTTTGCCGGGGCCTTTGACCGCGAGGGGCGCACGTCGATCGACTGGGGTGTGACCGCGCCGCCCGAGACGTTTATCATTGATGGCGATGGGACGGTGCTATTCCGGTTTCAGGGCCCCTTGCTTGGCAGCGATTATGAGCGGCGGTTTGTGCCCGCGTTGCAAGAGGCCTTGGGCGGCTAGATAGCCCCCCGAGCAAGGATGTCCGCGTTTTGCGCGTCTGAGATTGCCGCACTGTGCGGGCGAGACATCGACCCTAAAGGCGGTAACCACCCGAGACTTCGATGACTTCGCCGGTGATGAAACTGGCGGCGTCAGAGCAAAGAAAGCGGACGACGCCCGCGATATCTTGGGGCGTGCCTGCGCGGCCAAGGGCCGTGTCTTTCAAGAAAAGGTTGAGAAGCTCTTGTGGCCGCGGGGCCTCGTCGCGTTCAATTGCGCCGGGTGCGATGGCGTTGATGCGGATGCCTTGGGGGCCAAGGGCCTTGGCGGTGCCTTTGGTCCATGTCTCGAGCGCGGCCTTTGAGGCGGAATAGGCCGGGGCCGTGAGGGCCGGAAGGCGCGCGTTGATGGACGAGATATTCACCACAGATGCGCCGGAATTGAGGTGTGGCAGTGCGGCGGTGAGCAGGGCCATGGGGGCGAAGAGATTGACCTCGAAGGTTTTGCGGTAGGCCGCGAGATCGAGGGTGTCGACGGGGGTTTCGGCGATATGGCCCGCGTTGTTGACCAAAATATCAATGCCGCCAAGTTTGGCGATGGCTTGCTCAATCGTGCGCTCCGCGTTTTCGGGCGTGCCGAGATCGGATTGGATGGCGAAGATATTGGTTTGGGGGGCGGTGGTATTATAGGTGACCGCGACGGTGTGATCGGCGGCAAGATCGGTGGCGATGCCAAGGCCGATGCCGCGTGTGCCGCC
>JALZWD010000162.1 GCA_023300365.1 Flavimaricola sp.
GGGTGGCAACAAGGCCTGCGGTGGGGCCGCGAAGTGCCCCCCGGCGACAGCGCAAGCGGCCAGATTTTGCAACCCGGTGGCGCCGGAACACCCCGATTTGAAGTCACGCGGAACTACCGCGCGATTTTGCGGTATAACAACTCGTCAAGTTATGGGATCGGGGTTGGGCATTTGTCGGACAGGTTGGCCGGGGGCGGACCATTGGTTGGCCGGTTTGGGCCCGATAACAATGGCCTGACCATTGAGGATAGAACCGCCCTGCAACGGGGCCTGACGGCGGCCGGGTTTGACACCCAAGGGGCGGACGGCGTGATTGGCACCAACACAATCGCCGCCATCGAGGCGTTTGAGGCGGCCAATGGCCTGCCCGTGACGGGCACCCCCTCAACGGCGTTGCTTGAGCGGTTGCGTTAGGATGCGTTTGGCAGTTGTTTTCGCATTATGTGGCACTTTGGTGCAGGGGCAGGAGAGTGATTTGTCTCAGGAAAGTTTGAACCAATGGCTGGTGGATTTTCGCCCCCGCGCCGCTGAGGCCGGGGTGGGGGAACAGGCGCTTGCGGCACTTGAGGGCCTTGGGTTTTTATCCAGCGTTGTGGACCTTGATCGCAACCAAAACGAATTCTCTAAGACGCTTTGGGATTATCTCGATAGCGCCGTGTCGGACGGGCGCATTGCGGGTGGGGAACGGGCGATTGCGGCCCACGGCGAGACCTTGGCGCAAATTGAGGCCGAGTACGGCGTGGACCGTTATATCGTGGCGGCGATTTGGGGGCTTGAGAGTGCCTATGGCGCGGTTCGGGGCGATACACCGACCCTCGCGGCCCTTGCCACGCTTGCCCATGAGGGGCGGCGCGGCGCGTTTTTTGAGGCGCAGTTGATTGCGGCCCTGCAGATCCTTCAGGCCGGAGACACCACAGCAGATCAGATGCGCGGATCATGGGCCGGGGCCATGGGGCACACGCAATTTATGCCGGGCAATTTTGACAGGCTTGCGGTGGATTACGATGGTGATGGCAGGCGCGATATTTGGGGGGATGATCCTACCGATGCGTTGGCGTCAACGGCGGTGTTTTTGCGTGATGCGGGATGGACCACGGGGCAGCCTTGGGGGGTTGAGGTGACTTTGCCGGAGGGGTTTGATTACGACGCGGCGCGGCGGACGGGGACGCGTGTGCCAAGCGCATGGGCCAGTGTTGGTGTGACAGCGGTGCGCGGCGAGATGCCCGATGATGCCTTGGGTGGGGCATCGATATTGTTGCCTGCGGGGCACCGGGGGCCGGCGTTGATGATCTTTGGCA
The DNA here is from genome assembly GCA_023300365.1 of Flavimaricola sp. GTDB lineage: Bacteria > Pseudomonadota > Alphaproteobacteria > Rhodobacterales > Rhodobacteraceae > JALZWD01. The sequence continues at coordinate 1,299 of JALZWD010000162.1, forward strand.
ATTTCAAGGTGTTAGAGCGTTATAACACGGCGGATGCCTATGTGATTGCAGTGGGGCATTTGGCGGACCGTTTGCGCGGGGATGGCGCGTTTGCGCGCGCGTGGCCACGCGAGGACCGGGCGTTGACGCTTGATGAGCGGCGCGAATTGCAACAATTGCTGACCGATGCGGGGCATTCGACGTTGGGCGTGGACGGGATTGTGGGGCCCAATACGATCAATGCCGCACGGCGGTTTCAGCGGGCCAATGGATTGCTGCCCGATGGGTATATTTCGGCGGGCTTGTTGGACAGTTTGCGCGGCGAATGAGCTACTTCTTAAGAATTCTTTGAGCAAATTTCTTGAGAGGGTTAGACGGTGAATCGTAAATGCCTAGCACAAGCCAAATAACATACACTGTTCGGCAATTCCGACGTCTGTCGGACGCGGTTCATAGTGCGCCCATGCATTACAGGGCCCCGCTTCAAGAAGTAGGCCCTCGTTAGTTTGCTTTACAAAGAAAATACCTTCGACATTGGTTCGAACTCCTCCACACCACTGGCCAAAACATACTGACTGTACCGATAGCTCGGTGGCATAGTTCTCCGCCCAACCCATTCTGGCAAGCGCCCGTCCTTCAAAGACATACTCCTCGCCCACTTCCGATATTATCCCATGCAGAACCGCATAACTATGTTCGGACGCGTCGGCACGACTGAATTGCCGGCGGATATCAGGCTCGAGACAACTGAGCGCCATTCCCATTTGCGGCAGCAAGGCCAAGGTGAATGCCAGCCATTTCATATCATGCCCCCGAACTGCTCCATGACCTTGGCATAAACATCCCGTTTAAACGGCACGATGTTGGGGACCAAATCGGCGGGGTCGGACCAGCGCCATTGGGAAAATTCGGGGTGTTTGGTGGCGATGTTGATGTCTGTGTCGGCGCCGTGAAACCGGATCAGCGCCCAATACTGAGCCTGACCACGAAAGCGGCCTTTCCAGATTTTGGGCACGATATCATGGGGCAGATCATAGGGGATGGGCGTGTCTGTCATCGTCTCAAGCGTGACAAGATCGGGGGTGACGCCGGTTTCTTCCTCGAGTTCGCGCAAGGCGGCGACTTGGGGGGTTTCGCCGGGGTCAATACCGCCTTGGGGCATTTGCCATGCCAGAGTATCGCGATCAACGCGGGTGCCGGTGAAAACGCGGCCTTGCGCATTCACCAGCATAATCCCGACGCAGGGGCGGTAGGGTAGCGCCCTGATCTCTTGAGGTGTCATTCCGACGGCGCGAGAGCCGAGAGACCTCTCAAGATATCAATGGCATAGGCCAATTGGTAATCTTCTTCGCGCAGCGCGGCGGCGGCCTCAGCGCGGGCTTGGTCTTCTTCGATTTGGCTCCGCTCGTCATCTGTGAGGCTGTCGTTGGACAATGTGCCGCGCAGGTCGGCCTCGGTGGTGCGGGAGCGGGTTTCCTCTTCTTCGGCGTCCACCTCATCGGGGCGCACAACGGGCTGTTGCACGATAAGGTCAGGCGAAATCCCAAGGCCTTGGATCGACCGACCCGAAGGTGTGTAGTAGCGCGCGGTGGTTAGGCGCATGGCCCCATCGCCACGCAGGGGCATAACGGTTTGGACCGAGCCTTTGCCAAAGCTTTGGGTGCCGATCACGATGGCGCGGCGGTGATCTTGCAGCGCGCCTGCGACGATCTCCGAGGCAGAGGCCGAACCGCCGTTGATCAAGACCACAATCGGCAGACCAAAGGAGAGATCACCGGGGGTGGCGTTGTAGCGATCCCCGGCACCGGATTCACGTTCGCGGGTGCTGACGATTTCGCCCGCATCCAAGAAGGCGTCAGACACAAACACCGCCTGTTGCAACAGACCGCCGGGGTTGTTGCGCAGATCAAGGATGATGCCATTCACATTTTCAATTCCGCCCGCCTCGGCGACCTGTTCGGCCAGACCTTCTTGGAGGTTGGGGAAGGTTTGGTCGGAGAATGTTGAAATCCGCAAGACAACGGTTTCGCCCTCGGTCCGGGCGCGCACGGCCGTAAGCTGAATTGTGTCGCGGATGATGCTGACGTCGAAGGGATCGTCGATGCCCTCGCGGACCACAGTGATGATGATCTCAGACCCTACGGGGCCACGCATCATATCAACAGCCTCGTCGAGCGTGAGGCCCAGAACGCTGTCGCCATCCACGGCGACGATGAAATCACCGGCCTGCATGCCAGCGGCATCTGCGGGCGTGCCGTCCATGGGCGAGACCACTTTGACCCAGCCCTCTTCTTGAGTGACCTCGATGCCAAGGCCGCCAAATGTCCCACGGGTTTGGGTGCGCATTGCGGCGGCGTCATCGGGGGAGAGATAGGAGGAATGCGGATCAAGCGAGGAGAGCATGCCGTTGATCGCAGCTTCGATCAGGTCGGCCTCGTCTACTTCTTCGACGTATTCGTCGCGGATGCGGTCAAAGATATCGCCGAACAGGTCAAGCTGTTCGTAGACGCTTGCATTGCTGTTGGCCTCTTGTGCGATAAGTGGGCCCGCGATTTGTGTTGTTGCCACAAGGCCCAAGAGAGTGCCGCCAGCGGCCGCGAGTGCAAGTTTTTTCATTCCCGTATCCTCATCTCATTTTTTCAACCATCCCCGTTGGGACGGTGCTTAACCAAACGCCTACCTCGCCTAGCCTGCATCTGCAAACCAAACTGCTGGATCAACGGCAGACTGACTGTCTCTGACTTCTAGATAGAGCGTTTGGCTGCGTGTTCCTGCCCCAGATGCCCCACTTTCGGTCAAAATCGCGTCAACAGCGGGCGGATCACCGCCAACAAGACCCACGGCACTGCCCGCGGGCAAGATTTCGCCCGCCTGACCAAAGACCGTGCCAAGGCCCGCAATGACAAACAAGACATCCGCGGCGGGCTCGAGGATGATGACGTTGCCATAGTCGAGGAGTGGGCCTTGGAACCGGATGGTGGCAGCCACGGGTGTTTCGACCAGTGCACCGGGGCGTGTGGCAATCACCCAACCGGGGCGGACAATCCCGGCGGCGTCGGGCGCGTTAAATCCGCGCAAGAGGCGGCCTTGGACCGGCAGCGGCAGCGTGCCTTTGAGGGAGGTGGCATCGGGGATCGCGCTGGCAAAGGTTTGATCCACAATCCCGGCCAGACCATTGGCAAAGCCGTTCAGCGTTTCGGACGATGCCAACAGCTCGGCGCGGCGGGCGGGATCTTGGGCAAAGCGGCGCGGCAGGTCGGTGCGCTCGGAGATCGCGGTGCTGAGGGCCAATCGCGCCTCTTGCGCCCCGGCCAACCCGTCTTCGAGGGTTTGCACAGCGCTGTCTTGGAGGAGGGTCAAATCCCGCACCTCGGCCAAATCTGCCTGAAGCCGGGTGACCTGATCTTGGATGCCCGGCGCCACATCGGCCACCATCATCCCCGAACGCGCGGTGCCAAGGGGGCCGGAAGGATGCATGAGCAACAGCGGCGTGGGGGCCTGTCCCATGGATTGCAGCACCCCAAGAAGCCGCGAAATTTCGGCAGAGCGGGCCGAAAGCTCGGCCTGAGTTGATTGGCGTTGAATAGCGACGCGGCGCAGCCCTTCGCGCAGGGCCTCAAGCCCGTCCTCATAGGCGCGCACAGTTTGCGTCAAGGCGGCCACGCGGTCGCTGCGGGATTGGGCCGCATCAAGCAGGGCGCGCGCCTCTTGCAAGCGGGCCTCGGCCGCCAATGCCGCTTCAGCGGTGCCTTGGGCCTGTGCCGCCCCGCCTGCCCAAAGGGCCGTTATCAACGCCAGCCATTTCACCGCACAATCAAGCTTTGGCCTGTCATTTCGGGGGGGAGGTCGAGCCCCAAAAGATCGAGCAATGTCGGCGCCACATCCGCCAAGCGGCCATCGCGCAAAGACACGCCTTGGGGGCCACCAACAAGTGCTATGGGCACCAGATTGGTTGTATGGGCCGTGTGAGGGCCACCGGTTTGGGGATCAATCATCACCTCGCAATTGCCATGATCGGCGATGATCACCATTGCGCCACCGGCGGCCTTGAGCGCCGAAAGCACCCGACCCAGCCCTGTGTCCACGGCCGCACAGGCGGCCATAGCGGCGGAAATATCGCCCGTGTGCCCCACCATATCGGGGTTGGCGTAATTGGTAACGATCAGATCATAGCCCGCCCCGATGGCCGCGACAAACGCATCGGTAACCTCGCCCGAGGACATCTCTGGCTGAAGATCATAGGTGGCCACTTTGGGCGAAAGCGGCATAAGGCGCTCTTCGCCATCTTCGGGGGCCTCTTTGCCGCCATTGAGGAAAAACGTGACGTGCGGATATTTTTCCGTCTCGGCCAAACGGTATTGGCGCAGCCCGTGTTTGGCGACCCATTCGCCAAGGGTATTGACCAACTTGCGTTTGGGAAACACCGCTTGGAACCAGGCATTATGCGCATCAGAATATTCCACCATGCCAAGGCGCGCGGCAAAATCGATGGGCGCGCCGCGATCCCAGCCGTCAAACTCGGGCTGCGCGATGGCGGCCAAAATTTCGCGAGCACGGTCGGCGCGGAAGTTGAGGCAAAACAGCCCGTCACCCGCCACCATACCACTATAGTCGGCAATCACCGTGGCGGGAATGAACTCGTCGGTTTGGCCGGCGTCCGCGGCTTGGGACACCGCCCTAAGCGCCGTATCCGCAGCCGCTCCGCGCCCCAAAACCATGGCCTCAAAGGCCGTACGCACCCGTTCCCAACGATTGTCGCGGTCCATCGCAAAATAACGGCCCGTCACGGTGCCAATGCTGGCGCCTGCGGGCAAACGCGACGTTAGATCCGCGATAAACTCGGCCGCCGAACTTGGGGCCACATCGCGGCCATCGGTCATGGCATGGATCACCACCCGAACGCCCGCCCCCGCAATCACCTTGGCCGAGGCCACCAGATGTTCGATATGCCCATGCACACCACCATCCGAAACAACCGCCATCAGATGCGCCACGCCCCCCGAGGCCCGTAGGGCGCCAATAAAGCCAACCAACCCATCGGCCTGTGCATAAGTGCCGTCTTCGATTGCCAAGTCGATCTGGCCCAAATCCATTGCCACAACCCGGCCCGCGCCAATATTGGTATGACCCACTTCGGAATTGCCCATCTGTCCGCGTGGTAACCCGACATCTGGACCATGCGTTGTCAGCCGCGCGGCAGCGCCTTGCGCCATAACATGATCCATCACTGGCGTTTGGGCCAACAACGGCGCATTGCCCGCGCGGGTCTCACTCAGGCCCCAGCCATCGAGAATGCATAAAACAACGGGTTTGGGGGTGGGCATGCCAGTCTCCTTACATCACAGATCCCGTCTTAGCGCACCGTTTGCGGATATTGAACGACCATTGGCCTCATCTTGCCAAAAATACTCACCGCCGCCGTCCCAACAAACACCCCGAGGATGGCGGGCGCCTAGGTGTCGGGACGGCGGGCGGGGCGCATTGGCCTTGGCCAACAGCGGCGCACAGCCGGCCTCGTTTAGGTGCGGTGGTAGGGGCTGCCCGCAAGGATTGATGCGGCGCGATAAAGCTGTTCGGCCAACATCACCCGGACCAACATATGTGGCCAGACCATTGCACCAAAACTCAGGGCATGGTCGGCCCGCTCGCGCAAAGCGGGGTCAAGGCCGTCGGCGCCACCAATCACAAAACACAGATCACGGCCCTGATCGGCCCAGCGCCCAAGGCGTTTGGCAAAGGCCGGCGATGGCTCAACCTGTCCACGTTCATCAAGCACGCAGACAAGCGCGCCATCTGGCACAGCGCGCGTCAGCAGCGTCGCCTCGGCCGCCATTCCGCCACCCTTTTTATCCTCAACCTCAAGCAGACGCGTGGGCCCCAGCCCGCGCGCGCGGCCTGTGCGATCAAATCGCGTGAGGTAATCTTGGGTCAGCTCAAGCTCTGGCCCAGCCCGCATGCGGCCCACGGCACAGATCGTGATCTTCATGCCCGCGACCTCGGGTTAGGGATTGGTGTCGGGTGCGGCGTCTTGGGTCGCATCGCCATCTGACAGCCACATCTTTTCAAGTTGATAAAATTCGCGCACTTCGGGGCGGAACATATGAACGATGATATCGCCACTATCGATCAGCACCCAATCGCCAGATTGTTTGCCTTCGACTTTGCACAAAACGCCAAATTCGGCCTTGAGCTTGTCAGTGAGCTTTTCTGCGATAGCCACAACCTGACGCGTTGAGCGACCAGAGGCGATCACCATCCAATCGCCCATTTCGGATTTACCCTTCAGATCAATCTGAACGATATCCTCGGCTTTGTCTTCGGTGAGAGATGTCATCACAGCTTGTAACAGGCCATCGCTGGTGGGGTGCGTTTTGCCAGCCATCAGCGGCGCACGCAGTGGGGCGGAGTGGTCCGCCGTAGGTGTAAGAGACAGTGCATTGTCCTCCTAAAGTGCGCCACAAACCCCGGCGCCGGGGGAGATTCGGAAATTACCCCGCGTCTTAGGCTATTTCAACCGCACGCGCCACTCTGCTCAGGGACGGCGCCCTAGCTTTGCGGGCAATAGGCGCGTTGGATGGCCGATTGAGGGCCTCGACGCGGCAATGCACACCCCCGCGGTAGGATGGCGATTTCTTGGGAGAGGCGTGCATCGGGGACAAGCTTTGGTTTGTCGCGCGGACGGGACAGAGCAGCTTTTTGATAATCGCAATTTCAGTAGCCAAGCGAGATTTTTGACTTGGTTGCATGGCCAAAAAAAAGGCGGCCCTCGAAGGACCGCCTTTTGATGTTTTGATGTGCCTTGCTTTAGCTACCGGCCAAAACCTTGGCTTGGGCGATCCAGTTGTCGCGGCTTGCGCGGCCTTTGAAACCTTCGAGGTTGTCATTGACCCATGCTTCTTCGGACGGTGTCCATGCGGCAACCTGATCAAAGTGGAAGTAGCCCAGCTTGTGCAGCAGCTTTTCCATCGCGGGGCCAATGCCGTTGATTTCCTTGAGGTCATCAGCGCGGCCACCGCGCGGAGCGGAGAGGCCTTCTGGCTTGCTTGCGACACCAGAGAAGGTGCTTTCGGCGGCGGCGGCAGGGGCTGCGACGGCGGCCGCAGCAGCGACGGGTGCTGCGTTGGCCAGAGCGTCACGCTCGTTGATCATACCGTTAAGGCGGTTTTCGAGATCAATTTTATCGGACCGCAAAGCGTCGAGTGTTTCGCGCTCTTGGCTTGAGCGCGAACGGCAGGCGTCGAGATTGACCTGCAGGTCGTCGCGCTCTTTGGCAAGCTTGGAACGTTCGGCTTCGAGACGATCAAAATCGGCCTGTGATGGTTTCCCGTAGCGCCACAAGAGCCAGCCCAGCAAGAGGCCGAGGATGAATGTGACAAGCATGTAGAGGAACATTTGTGTCAAAAGGTAAGACATGTGATTTTCCTAGGTCTAAGAGTGTTTGGTGTTGGACAGGCGCAATCAGCGCGCCTGCCAGTCAAATGCGATACGACGGTTAGCGGCGCGTCCGGCGGATGTTGTGTTGTCGGCAACTGGCTGGCTTTCACCAAATCCAACTGCGCGCAAACCATCCGTTGGCACACCACGGTCCGCCATGAAGGCGACAACCGCTGCGGCACGCGCTTCGCTGAGCCGTTGGTTGTCAGCGTCGCTACCTTGGCTGTCGGTGTGACCGCCTACGGCAACTGTCAAACCTTCACCCACACAGGCCAATGCAATCCCTGTCAGACGCTCGAGGAGCGCAACAGAGCCTTGATCGATCCGCGCAGTGCCGGATGCAAAGTTGATCCGGCTGCCTTCCATGGCCGCTGTCGCTTGGGCGGCGCATTGCTCGGCAGTGCTCACTTGTGGTGCCGGTGCCGCGGCTGGCGCGCTGGCAAGATCAGCGATGCGGCGATCCCGGTTGCTCACGGCGGCAGAAAGCCCCGCGATGCGACCGTTAACACCCGCAAGCATCTCGTCACGCTGTGCGATCCGGCGATCACGGTTGCTCACGGCGGCGGA
>JALZWD010000163.1 GCA_023300365.1 Flavimaricola sp.
CATCTTATCCTCCTGCCAATGCGGTCGCGAGCGCCAGATATATCGGTATCCCAAGCGTCAGGTTAAACGGGAATGTAACACCCAACGACAGCGTCAAATACACCGCCGGGTTTGCCTCCGGCAGGGCCACACGCATCGCCGCAGGCACCGCAATATACGACGCAGAGGCCGCCAAAACCATCATCAACACCACGCCCCCCGTCGACAAACCAATCACCATCCCCAACCCAAGGCCAAGCACCGATCCCACCAAAGGCATCGCAATCCCAAACGCCACCGCACCAATCCCCAAAACACCCTTCGATTGCCGCAAGCCCCGCCCGGCAACAAGGCCCATATCAAGCAAGAACAAACACAACACACCCTTGAAAGGCGAGACGATAAACGGCGCGATTTCCGCAAGCCCGTCCTCGCCGGTGATCGCGCCAATCGCAAAACTGCCGATCAACAAAACGATCGATCCATTCAGCATGATCTCGCGCATCAACTCGGGCTCCATCCGCGCACCGCCGCCCTGACTGCCGTTGCTGCTGCCCCGCGCCACCAACCACAACGCCGACAAAATCGCCGGGGCCTCCATCGCCGCGGCCACCGCCACCATATAGCCCTCCGCATCAATCCCGCGCCCCTCCAAAACCGAGGTCGCAGCGACAAAGGTCACAATGCTGATCGATCCATAATGCGCCGCCACCGCCGCCGCATCCAATCGCGGCAGGCCGGTCATCGTGCGCAACAGGCCAAAGGCCACAAACGGCAATCCAAACGACAAAACAATGCCCGCCCCCACCGCCATCAACAAGGTCGCGTCCATCCCATGCGCGGACACCGCCGCCCCGCCTTTGAACCCAATCGCAAACAGCAAATAGATCGACATCCCCTTGGCCACAGCCTCAGGGATCGACAAATCCGACCGCGCCATCGCCGCCGCCAACCCCAATGCAAACGACAAGATAATCGGCGAAATCAGGTTCGCCCCGGCAAGTGAGAGAATTTCAAACATCATCGGCCCTTTGGTTGCACGTGGTCTACGGGATGCCAGCACCGATCAAAAGGGGCATATGCGCATCTTACGGGTCGTATCGCACGGGCAAACTGCGCCATACCCGGCCTATGTTGCAAACCGCCCTCGCCCTTATCGTGTTTCTCTTTCCCTTGGCCTACAGCCCCGGCCCCGGCAACATGTTCTTCGCCGCCAATGGCGCGGCCTTCGGCTTTCGCGCCACCCTCCCCGCCAACGCGGGCTACCACATCGCCACTTGGATCGTCACAGCCGCCATCGGCTTTGGCTTCCTCGCAGCACTCGACAGCGCCCCGCAGCTTTTCACAGCCCTCAAAATCGCAGGATCGCTTTATGTGTTCTGGCTCGCATGGAAGCTCTTTCGCGCCGGCACGCTTGAGGGGGATGAAACAGCCACGCCCGCCACCTTCCGCGACGGCGTAATCCTCTTGGCCCTCAACCCCAAGGCCTATGTGATCATCACCCTGATGTTCACCCAATTCCTGCGCACCAGCGACACGGCCTCGGTCTTGCTCATCACAACCGTCTTCACGGTCAACAACCTAATCGCCTTCTCGGCATGGGCCCTCATCGGCGACACCATCGCAGGCACCTTCCGAAGCCCCGCAAGTGCCACCCTCCTCAACCGCATCTTCGGCACCACCCTCGCCGCCGTCGCCCTGTGGATGCTGCTCAACTAACCGCCATCCGCGCCTCCCCATGCGCGCGCATCATCCCAAACACCCCCCCTTCACTGCGTCGCACGAAACTTCTCCATCAAATACGGCCCCGAGCGCACGGGGGCATAGCCCTCCGACCCATCAAGCGGCACAATCTGCGCATCCCAATTGGGCTGATGAAAATACGCAAGCGACTGCCGCGCGGGCTGGTTGGGGTGCGCCACCACACGGTGCAGCGTGCTCACCCATCGGTCATTGGTCCACCGCGCCATCAAATCACCGATATTGATCACAAACACACCCGGCTGCGCAGGCACCGCCGCCCATGCCCCCTCCGGCGTCATAATCTCCAATCCCTTGCTGCCCTCTTGCGGCAACAAAATCGTCAGCGAGCCATAATCCGTATGCGCCCCGGCGCGCTGCTGGTCCTTCAACGCCACATCTCCCGTGGCCGGATAACAAAGCGCCCGCAATGCCGAAATCGGCGCATCAATAAACCCCGCGAAATGCCCCTCAGGCAGGTCCAAAGCGGCCGCAAACGCCACCATTACACGCCCCGCAAGGTCTTCCATCGCCGCGTAATAGGCCTCCCAAGCGGCGCGAAACCCCGGCAAATCCGGCCACAACGTCGGCTGATAACAAAACGCCAACGCATCCGCATCGGTCATCCCCTCCGGCACATCCGCAGGTCCGCCGTTAAAACTTTCCTTCAAATCCGGCGGCGTCTCCACGCCTTTAGACCGCGCAAGCGCCTCGGCCCCCGGCCCCATCCATCCATAAGGATAGCCCTCATAAGGCGCCTTAACCGCCGCTTTTGCCTCTGGCGCTTGGGCAAAAAACGCGTCTGCGGCCTCCCAAACACCGCGTGTCACATCCTCTGCCACACCGTGCCCCTGCAACACCAAAAACCCGGTCTCGCGGCAAATCTGATCCAACGCGGCCGCCAATCGCGCACGCTCCGCGCCCGTGGCCGCCTCAAACGCGCCCAGATCAAATGCCGCAAAACTCATGTCTTTATGTCGCCGCGCCAACCATGCTTGGGCACAAACCCCAACAGGCGACGCGCCTTGGCATTGCTGTAAAAACTTTGGTGCACGTCCATCTCGCCGCGCACCTCAACCCCGTCGTAATACCGCGCCATAATGTCATCGGTGCTCAGGCCAACAGAACTGTCGTCATTGGCCACATTAAACACCTCATACCCAAGGCCATCGGTCTGCAAACAACACTCGACCATATGCCCCAAATCCCGCGCATCAATATAGCCAAAGATATTGCGCCGCCTCAAATCGGGGTTGGCCACATAGCCGGGAAAATCCGTCGCATATTCATGCGGTTCGACCACGTTGTTAATCCGCAATCCATAGATATCCGCCCCCGTGCGCGCCTGAAACGAACGCCCACAGACCTCGTTGGCAACCTTACTCATCGCATAGCTGTCGTGCGGCACCGTCGGGTGCTCTTCGTCCACCGGCACATAGTCGGGCTTGACCTCGCCATCGGCAAAACAAATGCCGTAACTGGTCTCACTCGACGCAAAGATCACCTTGCCAATGCCCA
>JALZWD010000164.1 GCA_023300365.1 Flavimaricola sp.
AAAACATTGCGCAAAAAGATCCAAATCCCGCGTCGCAAGCGCCACGCGGCTCTTTTCTAAAATGGCATCAACGATTTGCGTCGCCGATGGATCGTGGGTCTGATCATGCATCTTGAGTGCCCATTGCAACCGATGTTTTGTTCACACCTATATAATTCGGCGCAAAAAATTCACGGGAATTTCGGAGCACAAACCTCACAAAGCTCCAAAAGTGATCTTCTTTTCGAAATGAGAACTACCGAAATGTTGAAAAATTTCAAATCAACTTTGTTCACGTTGTATGATAGGCGCAGCTATCCGCCCATCCGGTGGGCCGGCTTGCATCTGCAACATTGGCAGCGGCCAAATCTTATCAACCGGTTAAGATCTCGAAAAGCACTTTAATTCAACAGGTTAAGGTACTGTCCAAGTGGGGACACATAAAAAAGGCCCCCAGATCGCTCTGGAGGCCTTCAATTCTAGTACCAAGATCGCGGTTTAATCGCGGCTTTCCGGAGTGTCGGCGATGATCTGATCGAACTCATCTCCACCGATGAAATCCTCGCCTTCACCCACGATCTCCGCCGGCGCCGCCAAAGCAGCCGCCTGCTCGGCCTCTTCCTTCTTGGCCTCAATCACCACATTATCGCGATCCGCCGCAACACGGCGCACCTTCGACGTCGCCCCGCCCGTACCGGCAGGAATAAGGCGACCCACGATGACGTTCTCCTTGAGGCCGATCAAGCGATCCCGCTTGCCCTGAACCGAAGCCTCGGTCAGCACCCGCGTGGTCTCTTGGAACGACGCCGCCGAGATGAACGAACGTGTCTGCAACGACGCCTTGGTGATACCCAAAAGGATCGGACCACCCTGCGCCTCACGGCCACCCTTTTTCACGGCTTTCGCATTGGCTTCGTCAAACTCGGCCTTGTCGACATGCTCGCCCTTCAAAAGCGTGGTCTCACCACTGTCGGTGATCTCCCACTTCTGAAGCATTTGCCGGACGATCACTTCGATATGCTTATCGTTGATCTTCACGCCCTGCAGACGGTACACATCCTGAACCTCGTCGATCATGTAATCGGCCAGCGCCTCAACACCCATAATACCAAGGATGTCATGCGGCGCCGGGTTGCCGTCCATGATGTAATCGCCCTTCTGGACAAAATCGCCTTCCTGAACAGGAATGTGCTTGCCCTTGGGAACCATATACTCGACGCGCGCCTCGCTATCGTCACCAGCCTCGATCGCAATACGACGCTTGTTCTTATAGTCCTTGCCAAACCGCACATAGCCATCAATTTCCGCGATGATCGCGTGATCCTTGGGGCGACGTGCCTCAAAGAGTTCCGCAACCCGTGGCAAACCACCGGTAATGTCCTTGGTCTTGGCACCCTCACGCGGGATACGCGCGATGACGTCACCGGCGGCGATGTCTTGGCCGTCTTCGACCGACAAAATCGCATCCACCGACATCGGATAGGTCACCGGATTGCCCGCATCATTGCGCACAGGCTCACCGTCCGCGCCAACCACCAGAACTTCTGGCTTCAGCTCGTTGCCCTTGGGCGCAGACCGCCAGTCGGACACGATCCGCTGGGTCATGCCCGTCGCATCGTCGGTGTCTTCGCGGATGGCGATACCGTTAATCAGGTCCACGTACTTAATCTTACCGGCCTTTTCGGCGATGATCGGCAAAGTAAACGGATCCCATTCAAACAACTTGTCGCCACGCTCGATTGTGGCGCCTTCTTTGACGAAGACTTTGGTGCCGTAACCGATTTTGTGCTGCGCACGCTCTTCGCCGTTCTCGTCCATGATCGCGAGGACCATGTTCCGACCCATGGCGATGAAATCACCGGCTTGGTTCTGGAGAAGTTGCGCGTTGCGGAACTCAATCTTGCCAGCCTGAGAGGCCTCGAGGAACGACTGTTGGCCACCTTGAGCAACGCCGCCAATGTGGAACGTCCGCATCGTCAGCTGTGTGCCCGGCTCACCGATGGATTGCGCCGCGATGATGCCGACGGCCTCACCTTGGTTGACCATCGTACCGCGTGCAAGATCACGACCGTAGCAGGCGGCACAAACGCCATCCTCGGCCTCACAAGTCAGCGGGCTACGGATACGCATTTTTGCGACACCCGCCGTCTCGATGATATCGGCCTTGCGCTCGTCGATCAGCTCGCCTGCGGCGCAGATCACTTCCTCTGTGCCGGGCTTAAGGACATCATCCGCAGAGACACGTCCCAGAACCCGCTCTGAGAGCGAGGCTACAACCTCGCCATCGTTCACGGCAGCTTCGGCCGTGATCGCGGTTTCGGTTCCACAATCATGCTCGCGCACGATACAGTCCTGAGCCACGTCCACCAAACGACGGGTCAGATACCCCGAGTTCGCCGTTTTCAAAGCCGTGTCCGACAGGCCCTTACGAGCACCGTGGGTCGAGTTGAAGTACTCGAGTACGGTCAGACCTTCTTTAAAGTTCGAGATGATAGGTGTCTCGATGATCTCGCCCGACGGCTTGGCCATAAGACCACGCATACCGCCCAACTGCTTCATCTGAGTAACCGAGCCACGCGCACCAGAGTGGGCCATCATGTAGACCGAATTTGGCTCCATCTCGACACCGGCATCATCCGTCTTGGACGCCGAAATCGTGCCCATCATCGCGGCGGTGACCTTATC
>JALZWD010000165.1 GCA_023300365.1 Flavimaricola sp.
CCCAACAGTCCGCACCAGACACTGAACCGAACTCTACATCCCCCGCCAAGCAAGACAGCCGCAGCGCGCTCCAAAAACTCGCTGACAAATTCCGCTAGCCAGCCGGCGCCTGTCCGTGTCACTGTTGCGTCGAAAGGCTTCCCCAATGCTTCGATTTGCACTTCGCGCTTTCCTTGTTCTCGCCGTCGCTGTGGCCATTCTCGCCTATACGCAACGCGACCGGATCACGCGGCTCTTGGCTGTTAACAGCCTGTTCAACGAGGACCGTATCATCGGGAATTTCACCGCGATGAACACAATGTTTGAATTTGCGCTTATGGATGGCGGCCCCACAACGCCGCTTCCCATTGGACAGGCCATGGCCCTTCCCACTGCGTGGAACGATTTCGCTGGCGAACGCCGGGTGACCGCCCTTGTGGTCCTCAAAAACGGAGAAATCCTCCACGAAAGTTATCCCCTCGCCGATCTCGAAGAGGGCGATCCCGCTGCTTTGCGGCGAATTTCATGGTCGGTCGCCAAAAGCTATCTTTCGGTCTTGATGGGAATTTTGCTCGAGGACGGCACTATCGCAAGCCTTGATGATCCGGTGACAACCTATGCCCCCGATCTTGTCGGCACTGCATATGACGGAGCAAGCATCCGTAATGTTCTGAACATGGCCTCTGGTGTAACGTTTGATGAAGACTACTTAGATTTTTCAAGTGACATCAACCGCATGGGGCGCGTGCTCGCTTTGGGGCAAAGCATGGACGGCTTTGCCGCTGGCCTGACCGAGACATTCGCCCCTCCGGGCAGCGATTGGCAATATGTCTCAATTGATACGCATATCGTCGGCATGGTCCTGCGCGGCGCGACCGGGCGCAGTGTGATAGAGTTGGTCCAAGACCACATCCTTATCCCGCTTGGCCACGAACAGCCGCCCTATTACGTCACAGACGGGTACGGCGTGGCCTTTGTCCTTGGCGGTTTGAATATCACCACCCGTGACTACGCGCGGTTTGGTGCGATGGTCGCCGCAGGCGGGACATGGAATGGTACGCGGATCGTATCCGAGGATTGGATTGCTCAAAGCACGACCGCCACCGCGCCAACCGAGCAAAACGAGATCGGCTATGGGTATCAATGGTGGATCCCGCTCGGTTCACAACCCGGCCAATTTATGGCGCGTGGCATCTACGGCCAATATATCTACATCGATCAACCCCGCGGCGTTGTGATTGCGATGAATTCTGCCGACCGCCTGTTCCGCGAAGATGGCGTGACGGACCGCAACATCGCAATGCTACGCGAGCTCGCCGAGGCAACCGATCCATGACACCTGATCCATCCATCAACGTCCTAGGCGATCCCCTTGCGCCTTGCTCAAGTGATCCGCTCACAGGGTACTTTCGCAATGGCGCATGCGACACCTGCACCCAAGATACAGGCAGCCACACGGTATGCGCTGTGATGACCGCCGAATTCCTTGCCTATTCAAAATACGTCGGCAATGATTTATCGACCCCTCGCCCAGAATTCGGCTTCGCAGGCCTTAACCCCGGCGATCACTGGTGCCTGTGCGCCTCACGGTTCTTGCAAGCCCATGACGAGGGCTGCGCACCCCGGGTATCGCTGATGGCAACACATCAGCGCGCATTGGAAATTGTGCCCCTCGACGTCTTGGAAACCTACGCCGCCTAGGCGAATGCACCCATCTCAAAATTCAGGGCCTTGGCCACCGTAAAGATATCCTTGTCCCCGCGGCCACACATATTCATGCAAATGATATGATCCTTGGGCAATTCCGGCGCGATCTTCATCACGTGGGCCAAAGCGTGCGACGGCTCAAGAGCGGGAATAATCCCTTCTTGCTCACAACACAGCTGAAACGCCTCAAGCGCCTCAACATCCGTGATGCTGACATATTTCGCGCGGCCAATCTCGTGAAGCCAAGAATGTTCTGGGCCAATGCCAGGATAATCTAGCCCGGCCGAGATCGAAAACCCTTCAAGGATCTGTCCATCATCATCTTGCAACAAATAAGTACGGTTGCCATGCAACACACCCGGACGCCCCCCGGTCAGCGATGCACAATGCTCCATCTTGGCATTCACGCCTTTACCACCGGCTTCAACACCGATGATATTCACCTCTTTATCGTCAAGGAACGGAAAGAAGAGACCCATCGCATTCGAGCCACCGCCAATCGCGGCGATAATTGTATCAGGCAAACGCCCCTCAGCGGCCAACATCTGTTCTTTGGCCTCTTTGCCAATGATCGCCTGAAAGTCCCGCACCATGGCAGGATAGGGATGCGGGCCTGCGACAGTGCCGATGCAATAAAACGTATCGCGCACATTCGTGACCCAATCGCGCAGCGCATCATTCATCGCGTCCTTAAGCGTGCCGCGCCCGGATGTGACTGGTACAACCTCAGCCCCTAAAAGGCGCATGCGGAATACATTCGGGGCCTGACGTTCAACGTCGTGTGCGCCCATATAAACCACGCATTTCAATCCAAACTTGGCGCAGACAGTCGCCGTAGCAACACCGTGTTGGCCCGCGCCTGTCTCGGCGATGATACGGGTTTTGCCCATGCGGCGGGCAAGAATGATCTGGCCGAGCACGTTGTTAATCTTGTGTGCGCCCGTGTGGTTCAACTCATCACGTTTAAGGTAAATCTTTGCGCCACCAAGGTGCTCTGTCAGACGCTCTGCAAAATACATCGGCGAAGGACGGCCCACGTAATGCGTCCACAGATCATGCATTTCGGCCCAGAATGCATCGTCGGTCTTGGCATGTTCATAACGTGCCTCAAGATCAAGGATCAGCGGCATCAATGTCTCAGATACAAACCGTCCGCCAAAATCGCCGAAACGGCCGTTTTCGTCTGGGCCAGTTTTGTAGGAATTCAATTGATCGTCGGGCATCGACTTAGCCTCCTGTAAACGCACCCGACCGTCCTAGCGGGGAGCGGAGGTCAAGACAAGTTGCCCAACTCGTGTCTCAAACAAACTTTCAAGGAAAGTTCGTTCTCAAATCCTTTTCAAGGATTTACGCCACCTTCGAACCTCGACCCAGCGTCTGTCGAAGACTTTCGTTGAAAGTCTGTGTTCAATTCTTCCTCGAAGAATTGGGGTGCAGAAACGCTGACCTTGATTGGCTGCGCGTTGCAAAAGACAACAACTTGCCCTGCGTTTTCAACGGCGGAGAAGCCGCGGTGTTTCAACTCGGCTTCAAAACGGTCACGGCCCACCATGCGTTCCATATCTCGGATTTTTCGACGCACAACGCCACCGTCCAATGCCGCTTTTGCGCGAAACAAACTGCGGAACCAATCTTCGGGTGTTATCGGGCGAAAGCGTTGTGTCATGGCACCCATACCTACGCGGGTATAGTAAACGCTAGTTTAACGCCGGTGCGCCGCCGCACAAAATTTTGCAATCATTGCTGGGTCTTTAACCCCTGGCGCACTCTCTACGCCTGACGACAAATCCACCTGCCGCGCGCCGGTCAGATCAACGGCTTGGGACACATTCTCCGCCGTGAGCCCACCCGCCAGCAGCCACGGCACGGGCCAACGTCGTCCGGCAATCAAACGCCAATCAAACGGCACGCCATTGCCGCCCAGCATCGCCGCATTTTTAGGCGGCTTTGCATCTACCAAGAGCATATCCGCAACTTGGCCATAAATATCCAAATCCGCAATGTCCTCGGGGCCCGCAACGCCAACCGCCTTCATTACCGGCAAACCGTACCGCGCCCGTACTTGCATCACGCGCTCGGGCGTTTCATGTCCATGCAACTGAATAATATCGATGGCAACTTTATCGATTATATCGTCCAAAACCGTATCAACCGGGTTCACGACCAAGGCGACTTTGGCCACGCCCATAGGTATCTCAAGGGCCAGTGCCGCAGCTTGTGCGACACTAACCGACCGTGGCGATTTAGGAAAAAAGTTTAGACCGATATACGACGCGCCTGCGTCAACTGCGGCCGCAAGGCCCACAGTTTCACGCAATCCGCATATCTTGATCCTAACATCATCGGACCGAACGCAAGCGCTGTTAGGTGCCATCAAGCAGGGCCAACACATCGTCCCCGTCACCGTGCTTTTCGGCCTTCATGCGGCCAACTTCCCGGCGCAGCTGACTTACTTCGCGATCTTTCCGTCCAACTTCGGAACGGAACTTATGTTCCCGGATCCATTCCCAAGCGAAACCGATCAAAAGACCAAATCCAACAGCCGCTAAGATGACGACAAACAAAGGCACTTCGACCGAGAACGACAAAAGCCCCACAAACGGCCACCCAACCAATCCCTCAGGCAAACTGCTTAAGGTAACGGGTTCTCTGTTGGCCATGCCGACGATGATCAGGCAAAGGGCAACAACGGCCCAGAAGGCATATTTGATCAGTTTCATAGTCTCTCTCTTACTGGTTCTACTTGCCGTTCAAACGGTCGCGCAGAAGCTTGCCGGTCTTGAAAAACGGCACATGTTTCGCCTCTACCTGCACGGCCTCCCCAGTACGGGGGTTACGCCCCAAACGTGGGTCTCGTTTTTTAACCGAAAACGCACCAAAACCGCGCAACTCAACACGGTTACCTTCGGCCATTGCCCCGGTAATGCGGTCAAAAACAGTATTCACAATTCGCTCGACGTCGCGCTGAAATAAATGCGGATTTTCATCGGCGATCTTTTGGATCAATTCAGATCGGATCATTAGGTTGGCTCCCCCCGGAGGACTATATTCGCGCCGCAGGTTGGCCCTGCTGGTCACGCATCAGTATAGGCAAGACAACGCGATCTAGAAATAGCCAGCTTAAGAAAGAACCACGATTTGCATGAGGTTTTTCAGCCTTTTAGCGGGGAAATTAGGCTCTCTTGCTTCATCCGATCACGAAAAACGTGATTAACGCCCTCAATGATCCAAACACTACAAAACGATTCGCGCAAATAGCCCAGCTATGGCCCGACCGTCCTCACAATAGAAAAAGGGCCCCGCCGATTCTCACCAGCGGGGCCCCCAATTTCAAACCAAATTGGCTTACTCGTCGTCGCCCTTCAGCGCCGCACCAAGGATATCGCCCAAGGATGCACCCGAGTCAGAGGAGCCAAACTGCTCAACAGCCTCTTTCTCTTCAGCAATCTCGCGCGCCTTGATCGACAGACCCAACTTGCGGGTTTTGCTGTCGACGTTGGTGACGCGTACGTCGACCTTATCGCCAACACCAAAGCGCTCAGGGCGCTGCTCGGCACGGTCACGGCTTAGGTCGCTGCGACGGATGAACGATGTCATGCCCTCATAAGAGACTTCGATGCCACCGTCTTCGATCTTGGTCACTTCAACAGTGATGATCGAGCCGCGCTTAACGCCGCCAATGGCTTCGGCAAACGGATCACCATCCATGGCCTTGATCGAAAGGCTAATGCGCTCTTTCTCAACGTCCACTTCGGCAACCTTGGCTTGAACAACGTCGCCCTTGCGGAAGTTGCCGATGATGTCTTCGCCACGGCCTTCCCATGTCAGGTCAGACAGGTGAACCATGCCGTCGATGTCGCCCTCAAGGCCAACAAACAGACCGAATTCGGTGATGTTCTTCACTTCACCCTCAACTTCGGTGCCCTCAGGATGGGTTTCTGCAAACACTTCCCATGGGTTGCGCATTGTCTGCTTAAGACCAAGCGAGACACGGCGCTTCGAGCTGTCGATCTCGAGGACCATGACTTCGACTTCTTGGCTCGTCGACACGATCTTGCCGGGGTGTACGTTCTTCTTGGTCCAAGACATCTCAGACACGTGCACAAGACCCTCAACACCCGGCTCAAGCTCAACAAACGCACCGTAATCGGTGATGTTTGTAACACGGCCCGTATGCGTGCTCTCCAGCGGGAAGCGTGCTTCGACGATATCCCATGGATCGTCTTGCAACTGCTTCATGCCAAGGCTGATGCGGTGTGTTTCTTTGTTGATCTTGATGACCTGCACCTTGATCGTCTCACCAATGGCAAGGATCTCGGA
>JALZWD010000166.1 GCA_023300365.1 Flavimaricola sp.
GCCAAGCGCAGGGCGGACGCGATGTCTTGGGCGCGGTGCAGGCGCCCGTCGCGTAGGATTTGGATCATTTCAAACAGGCGGTCTTTGCGTTTCATGGGGGATATATATGTCATCAAACTGGCAACTGACAGGTTTATGTCACAAAATGCGACATCAGAGACCGATTTCCCCCCGTTTGCACCTTTTCGCTTTCGCTGCGAAATCCTATCTATCTTGTCGACTAAGGCCCGCGACGCTTGTGGGTCACGTCATCTCGAACGGAGAAATGAGATGCTGAATAATATTGGAATTCCCGGCCTTTTGCTGATCGCAGTGGTTGTTTTGGTGCTGTTTGGTCGGGGCAAGGTCTCGTCGCTGATGGGCGAAGTTGGCAAGGGAATTACCGCGTTTAAGAAGGGCGTCAATGACGGCACCGAAGAGATTGCGGATGCCTCTGAGACGGCCACGGATGTGACGCCAGAAACCGACAAAGACAAAGCCTAAAACCAAACTTACGGGAGGCCGTACATGTTTGGCATGGGCTGGAGCGAGATGCTGGTTGTTGGCATCGTCGCGTTGATTGTGGTGGGCCCTAAGGACCTGCCGGGGATGTTTCGCACGATGGGCGAATTTACGGGCAAGGCCAAGGGCATGGCGCGTGAGTTTTCCAAGGCGATGAACGCGGCCGCAGATGATGCGGGGGTGTCGGATATTTCCAAGACCCTTAATGCGGCGGCAAATCCCAAAGCCTTTGGGGTGGATAAGCTGCGCGAGGCGGCGAAGCTGGACCTTGATCCCGAAAGCGAGACGGGCAAGTTGAGCGCCGAGCGGGCGGCCAGCAAGGCCAAGATGCTGGCGGCGACGGCCAAATCGGCCGAGGCGCGTAAGGCTGCGGAAACGGCGGCGCGGTCGGAGGCCCTCAAGCCTGTGTCAGCGGCGGCGGCCAAGCCCAAAGCGGCGGCCTCGAAGGCGGCGAAAACGGGGGCTGCGAAGGCGGGAACGGCGAAGAAGGCCGCGACTTCGGCTTCTAAAACGTCCGCAGCGAAACCCAAAGCGGCAGCGAAACCCAAAGCGACTAAGCCCAAAGCGGCGGCCAAGCCCAAGGCCAAGGCGACACCAAAAGCAAAACCGGAGGCCAACGGATGAGTGCGGCGGACGAGATAGAAGACAGCAGCGCACCATTGATTGAGCATTTGACCGAGCTGCGCTCGCGGTTGATTTATTCGGTCGTGGCGTTCTTGGTGGCGATGGTTTTGTGCTTTACCTTTGCGGGCTATGTGCTTGATTTCTTGTTGGTTCCCATCGAGAAGACGATGCGCAATCTGGGCAACCCCAACCCGGTGATGCAGTATACTGCGCCGCAGGAATATTTCTTTACGCTGATCCGAATTTCGATGGTGGGGGGCCTTGTTCTTGGGTTTCCGGTGATTGCCTATCAGTTGTGGCGGTTTGTGGCGCCGGGCCTGTATAAAAACGAAAAGAACGCGTTTTTGCCGTTTATCATTGCCTCGCCTTTGTTGTTTTTGCTGGGGGCGGCATTTGCCCATTATGTTGTGGTGCCGCTGGCGATGACCTTTTTCCTTGGGTTCGCTGATTTGCCTTCGTTTGTGGGCGCATTGGTGGCCGGGGATGGCACAATCACCGAGACGGCCGAGGACGCGGGGATTGATATTGTCTTTAACGGTAAGGTCAACGAGAGCCTTGATATTACGCTGAAGATGATCGTGGCCTTTGGGCTGTGTTTTCAGCTTCCTGTGCTGCTGACGTTGATGGGCAAGGCCGGGTTGGCCTCGTCGCGGGGGCTGCGTAATACGCGCAAATATGCGGTGTTGGGCATTTTGGTTGTGGCCGCATTGGTGACGCCGCCGGATGTTGTGACGCAGTTGATCCTATTTGTGGTGGTCTACGGTCTTTACGAAATATCGATCCATCTGGTGGCGGGTGTTGAGCGGCGCAAGGATGCCGCAGCACGGGCCGAGGGGATTATTGGCGAAAATGAGAGCCTGTTTGATCTGCCTGAGGACGATGAAGAGGCCGAGGAGGCGGCGCATTGAACGATGTGTTGCTGGAGCGGATTGCGCAGGCGCTGGAGCGGATGTCTCCGGCGCCTGTGGCCGTTGCGGATTTCGCTGCGAAAACGGCGTTTGTTTGGCACCCTGACCCGGACCGTTTGGAGCCAGTGGAAAAGGTGTCGCGGTTGGATGTTTCGTTGCTTGTTGGGATTGACCGGGCGCGCGATACGCTTTTGGCCAACACCCAGCGGTTTGCCGCAGGGATGCCCGCCAATAACGCCCTGCTTTGGGGATCGCGGGGCATGGGGAAATCCAGTTTGGTCAAGGCGATCCACGGGGCTGTACAGGCCGAGCATGGGGCGCTGACGTTGGTGGAGGTGCACCGTGAGGACCTGCCGACGATTGGGCGATGTTTGGCGATGCTGAGGGCGCAGGACCGGCGGTTTATCCTTTTTTGTGACGATTTGTCGTTTACCCAAGATGATGCGCATTACAAATCGCTCAAGGCGGTGTTGGATGGCGGGATTGAGGGGCGGCCTGAGAACGTGATCCTTTATGCCACATCAAACCGCCGGCATTTGATGCCGCGTGACATGATCGAGAACGAGCGGTCGAGTGCGATTTCGCCGTCGGAGGCGGTGGAGGAAAAGGTGTCGCTGTCGGACCGTTTTGGTCTTTGGCTTGGGTTTCATCCCTGTGATCAAGACCAGTATTTGGAGATGATCCGAGGCTATTGCACGGCGTATGGCGTGGCGATTTCAGACGCGGATATGCGGGCGGAGGCGATTGAGTGGCAGGCCACGCGGGGCAGCCGTTCGGGCCGTGTGGCGTGGCAGTATTTCACCGATCTTGCGGGGCGGCGCGGCGTCGCGCTTTAGGGCGCCTGTGCGCAGTGGATTCGTGGCATAGTCTGCGAAAGCCGACTTTCGCATGCGAAAAGGCCGAGATTGCCGTGTGATTTCAATGTCAAGGCGCGCCCGATTGTGCGGGCGCTACCTTATTGATTTATTTACATTTTAGGGCAGGAACTGGGTTGGATCTTCGGCGTCTGTGCCGCGCCGAACCTCAAAGTGGAGGAAGCTTGGGGTGCCTGCGCGGACCGAGCCGATGGGCTGGCCTTGTTGCACCGCATCACCGCGCGCGATGGTGAGGTTTTCGAGGTGTGTATAGACGGTGAGCAGGTTGTCGGGGTGGCGGATCACGACGATTTGCACGCCCGCGGTATCGGTGGTGACGGCGGCCACGGTGCCTGCGGCAGCGGCGCTGACGGTGGCCCCGGCGTCGGCGCCAATATCGATGCCGTCATTGCGGCCCGGCGCAAAGGCGCGAATGATGCTGCCTTG
>JALZWD010000167.1 GCA_023300365.1 Flavimaricola sp.
TTGTTGATACCCAAACGCACGGAAAACCGCCCCGAGACAAAGTTGCCCACCGCATACCCAATCGCCGGTGAGCCAAGCGCCACCCCCGTCAGAATTGGCGATAACCCAAATCTTTCCTCTGCAACGAACGGTGCGCCCCCCAAAAGGGCAAAGAACGCACCCGATCCAAATGCCGCGCACATCGAATATCCCCAAAAGCGCGGCGAGGTTAAAAGCTCTGGATAACCAGAGAGTTGCTCGGCAAAGCTCATGCCTTTTCCGGCAACGGTTTCGCCCAAATCCCGCCAGCACAATAGTAATACCGCCGCGCCAGAGATCGCCAAAAGCACGAACGTCGCGCGCCAATCAAACACCTGTTCTAATGTGCCGCCGATCATTGGCCCGACCATTGGCACCAACGCCATGCCCATGGTGACATATCCGATCATCGACGCCGCCTCGGCTTGCGGCACCATATCGCGCACAATCGCCCGGCTTAACACCATGCCCGCGGCCACCGCCGCTTGCACCATGCGGCACACCAAAAACCACCAAACCGAGGTGGTCAGCATCGCGGCAAGTGTCGCCACAATGAAAATCGCAAGCGCGCCCAAGACAACTGGTCTGCGCCCAAATCGATCCGACAAAGGTCCGACGATAATCTGTATTAACGCCGTCGTTGCCAAATACCCCGAGATCGACAGCTGCATAATGGAATATTTCGTGTCGAAATACAGGCTCATCGCGTTCAGCGAGGGCAAGAAAATCGACATATTCAGCGCCGAAATTCCGGCAAGCAGGATCAATGTCGCGATATGGGGTGGGGTGGTCCGGTCTAAGAACCGAACGACGGGCTTGGATGACATACCCCAAGACCTATTGCGGCAAATCCGGCTTGTCTATCCGCCGCGGGCTCGCAATGTGCCACAATCACAAAGTTAGCAAATTTGCAAAACGGGGTATGACGCGAGAGTTGTGTTTGCAAATTCACACAATTGCCCTTCTCAGGCAGCACGAGTGACGTTACACCTCAAAGGGTCTTATCCAAAGGTGCACCCGCGATGACAGATGTGATGCAAGAGCTTGAAATTCGCCGCGAACAGGCCCGCGCTGGTGGCGGCGAACGTCGCGTCGCGGCCCAACACGCCAAGGGCAAACTGACCGCACGCGAGCGGATCGATGTGTTGTTAGACGAGGGGTCGTTCGAAGAATTCGATATGTTCGTTGCCCACCGTTGCACCGATTTTGGCATGGAAAAAGACCGCCCCGCGGGCGACGGCGTCGTCACCGGATGGGGCACGATCAATGGCCGTATGGTCTATGTCTTTTCTCAGGATTTCACCGTTTTTGGTGGTTCTCTCTCCGAGACGCACGCGCAAAAAATATGTAAAATCATGGACATGGCCATGCAGAACGGCGCACCAGTCATTGGCATCAACGATTCCGGCGGCGCCCGTATCCAAGAGGGCGTCGCCTCCCTCGCGGGCTATGCCGAGGTGTTCCAGCGCAACATTATGGCCAGCGGTGTTGTCCCCCAAATCAGTGTCATCATGGGCCCGTGCGCCGGGGGGGCCGTCTACTCCCCGGCGATCACCGACTTTATCTTTATGGTCAAAGACAGCTCTTACATGTTCGTCACCGGCCCTGACGTGGTTAAAACCGTGACCAACGAGGTCGTCACCGCCGAGGAATTGGGCGGGGCCAGCACCCACACCCGCAAATCTTCCGTCGCCGATGGCGCCTTCGAAAACGATGTCGAGGCGCTCTCCGAGGTGCGCCGCTTGGTTGATTTCCTGCCGCTGTCCAATCGTCAAAAGCCCCCGGTGCGGCCCTTTTTTGATGATCCCGCCCGCAAGGACGACAGCCTCAATACCCTGATCCCCGACAACGCCAATACGCCCTATGATATGAAAGAGTTGATCCACAAACTCTCGGACGAAGGCGATTTTTACGAAATTCAGGAAGACTTTGCCAAAAATATCCTCACCGGATTTGTCCGCCTCGAGGGGTCAACCGTGGGCGTTGTTGCCAACCAACCGATGGTGCTTGCCGGGTGCCTCGATATCGACGCCTCGCGCAAGGCCGCGCGTTTCGTGCGGTTTTGCGATGCCTTCGAGATCCCGGTGTTAACATTGGTTGACGTGCCCGGCTTCTTGCCCGGCACCTCTCAGGAATATGGCGGCGTGATCAAACACGGTGCGAAACTGCTCTTTGCATATGGCGAGGCGACGGTGCCCAAGGTCACGTTGATCACCCGCAAGGCCTATGGCGGCGCATACGACGTGATGGCCTCCAAACACCTGCGCGGCGATTTTAACTACGCTTGGCCCACCGCCGAGATCGCCGTTATGGGCGCAAAAGGCGCAACCGAGATCATCCACCGCGCCGATTTGGGCGACGCTGTCAAGATCGCACAGCATACCAAAGACTACGAAGATCGCTTTGCCAATCCATTTGTCGCCGCTGAAAAAGGCTTTATCGACGAGGTCATTGAACCCGCCGCCACCCGCAAGCGCATCTGCCGCGCCTTTGCCTCTTTGCGCACCAAGGAGTTGAAGAACCCTTGGAAAAAACACGACAATATCCCGCTGTGATCCGCTTAGCGCTCTTGTGCCTCTGCGCCTCTCAGGCCCACGCCCAATCCTTCACGGCCCCTTCCGGCCTGTCTGTTGAGGTGGCCGAGGTGGTGCTCGAGGACGCGACGGGCTTTGCCCGCTTTCGCTTTGTCGCCGCCGCATTGGGCGCACAAGGGGCCACGGCCGCCGACACTCAATTCGATTTCCAATGGATCTGCGAAACCTTCGCTGTCCCGGCGCTTGCGGCACAAGGTTGGACCGCCGAGCAGATCATCGTCTCAATATCCGACCGCCCATTGGCCTTTGGCACAAGTGACCCAGAGGTGACGCAATATTTCGCGGGCTTCACCACAGATGGTGCGGCCTGCACCGAGGAGCTGTTTTAACAATGATTAAACATCGTGGCTTTCCAGGACGTCTCCCCGGCACCGATTTTCAATTCACCATTCGCCGCGCCCACAAGGACGGGGCCACCAAATTGAGTGCCCGCGAACGCCATTTTGATCGCAAGCCCGCCGACAAACGTGCCGACGAGGGCTTTATCCGTGCCATCTGGGAAACCTTCGGCGATCAGCCCTTCGAGCGGGGCAATCTTGATGCGGGACGCCTCAATTGGCTGTTCGATCGAGAGGTGATTCCCGCCACTGATCCCTTCGATCCCGCCGATTATGAGGCGCTTTTGGTCCTCGACATGCCGCGAGCAAGGGCCGCATTTCCCGAGGTTTTTGGGGGATGAGCATGATTTCCCCCTTAATTTCCCCTTATTTTGGCCATCTTAGGCGGAAAATGGCTCAAGTAACCCATGCGTGTGACTTGGCCTTTGCGTGGGGTAAAGTGTCGTGCAAGGATATTGGTGTTGCAGGAGGTTTCAGCAAGCCTTTTGCTCCAGACTGTCAAAACCGTTACCCTTCCCCAACGAGGTGGCTCACATTGATTAAATGTGGGTCACCTTCGTTACCTTCCAACCACATCGTTATCTTACTCACCGTTCTGGCGCCGTGCCAGCGCGGAGGTTTTGCATGTCAAAGGACCCTGTGATGTTCAAAAAAATCCTGATCGCCAATCGCGGTGAAATTGCTTGCCGTGTTATCAAGACCGCCCGCAAAATGGGTATCCAAACGGTTGCGATTTATTCGGATGCGGACCGCAATGCCCTGCATGTGCGCATGGCAGACGAGGCGGTGCACATCGGTCCCGCGCCCGCCAATCAATCCTATATCGTCATCGACAACGTGATGAAGGCCATTCGCGAAACTGGCGCAGAGGCGGTGCATCCGGGTTATGGTTTCCTAAGTGAAAACAGCAAGTTCGCCGAAGCCTTGGCCGCCGAAGGGGTGGCGTTTATCGGCCCACCTGTTGGTGCGATTGAGGCGATGGGGGATAAAATCACCTCGAAAAAATTGGCACAAGAGGCCAAGGTTTCGACGGTTCCGGGCCATATGGGCCTGATTGATGATGCCGAGCATGCGGTGAAAATCAGCACCGAAATTGGGTATCCGGTGATGATCAAGGCCAGCGCCGGGGGCGGTGGCAAGGGCATGCGGATTGCGTGGAATGACACCGAGGCCCGCGAGGGGTTTCAATCCTCCAAAAACGAGGCCGCAAACAGTTTCGGCGACGACCGCATCTTTATCGAAAAGTTTGTCACGCAGCCCCGCCACATCGAAATTCAGGTGCTCGCTGATAGCCACGGCAACACCGTTTACCTTCATGAACGTGAATGCTCGATTCAACGTCGTAATCAAAAGGTTATCGAAGAGGCCCCATCGCCTTTCTTGGATGAGAAAACCCGCGCCAAAATGGGTGCCGAGGCCTGCGCTCTTGCGGCGGCTGTTGGCTATACCTCGGCTGGCACGGTCGAATTTATCGTCGATGGGGATCGTAACTTTTATTTCCTTGAGATGAACACACGCCTTCAGGTCGAACATCCCGTCACCGAGCTTATCACTGGCGTTGATCTGGTTGAGCAAATGATCCGCGTGGCCGCAGGCGAAAAGCTGTCGTTCGCGCAAAAAGACCTTAAAATCAATGGATGGGCGATGGAATCGCGCCTCTACGCCGAGGATCCCTACCGCAACTTTTTGCCCTCAATCGGTCGCCTCACGCGTTATCGTCCCCCCCAAGAAATCGCCGAAAAAGGGCGCGCCGTGCGCAATGATACCGGCGTTTTTGAGGGCGGCGAGATTAGCATGTATTACGATCCGATGATCGCTAAGCTGTGCACATGGGCGCCCACCCGCGACGCCGCGATTGCGGAAATGCGCACCGCTCTTGATACATTCGAGGTCGAAGGCATCGGACACAACCTGCCGTTCTTATCGGCGGTTATGGATCATGAAAAATTCGTTTCTGGGAATATCACAACCGCTTTTATCGAAGAGGAATACCCCGACGGTTTTGAGGGCGTTAATCTTTCTGACCCTGATCTTAAACGCATCGCCGCCGCGTGTTGCGCGATGTACCGTGTCGCTGAAATTCGCCGCACGCGTATTTCTGGGCGGATGGGCAACCATGAACGCAAGGTTGGTACGGATTGGGTCGTCTCACTTGGGGCGGGGCACCACGCGATGACGATCGACGCCGATAAAGATGGCGCGACCCTCGAATTTGACGACGGAACCCGCCACCGCGTCGAAAGTGATTGGACCCCCGGTCAGCCTTTGGCCCGGTTGGATGTCGATGGAAAACCCCTTATTCTTAAGGTTGCACAAGCCTCTGGTGGGTTTCAAATTCGCACGCGCGGTGCGGACCTGCGGGTCTTTGTCCGCTCGCCACGCCGGGCCGAATTGGCCGCTCTCATGCCGGAAAAATTGCCCCCCGACACCTCCAAGATGTTGCTCTGCCCAATGCCGGGTTTGATCGTCAAGGTCGACGTGAGTGAGGGGGACGAGGTTCAAGAGGGGCAGGCGCTTTGCACTGTTGAGGCGATGAAAATGGAGAACATCTTACGTGCTGAAAAGAAAGGCATCGTAACCAAGATTAACGCCGCCGCTGGCGATAGCCTCGCGGTGGATGACGTGATTATGGAGTTTGAGTGATCGATGGGCCGGGCATAAACGCCGCTTATCGGCCCAATTCTTGTTGTCGCAAGGGCATTTTATCAATGCTGCGCGTGATCTCGCGCACATCCCATGGGGCGGGCTTGCGCAGGTGCACCCGTCCATCTTTGTCCATCAACACCAGTTGGAACGCGCGCGGCCTTAACCTTTGCCGCACGTCGGTATTGGCTGCGGGGTCTGTATCAAGAATGAGGATCACGTCCCGCAAGGCCAACTCGTCGGCCCGCTCTAACAAGAACGCCAATTGCTCATCCACGAGCGGGTCAAACGGGCTGTTGGCCAACACGACAATTGGCCGCGCCACATACCGCAAGGCATCCAAATCCACTTCGGCGGCGTCAAACACATGGGCACGGTCTGCCTGCCATTGCTCAACCACGGTTAATTCCGCCGCCGGGGCCTCGGGCGTCGCCTCTTGCGCCGCAGCAGGCGGGGCAATGCCCCAGATAGGGCCCCAGACAAGGCCCAAAGTCAGTGTAAAAACAGTAAATATCCTCATGCCTCTTAACATAGGGCACCGTCACGGGTTTTCGAAGGGCTGGCGGCCTCTACCCACAACAATTTTAACATTAAACAAATCCTTAGACCGCATACCGCAATTTGGATCAGACCGGGCAGGGCGCAGGCGCCTCATCCCGCAATCTGTTTCAAAAGGTGTCGGGATGGACGTAACGATACACTTGGGCGCGCATCGCTGCGGCACCACCACTTTGCAAAAATACCTTGCACAAAACCAAACGCCCCTCGCGGATGCGGGCGTGGTGGCGTGGGGGCCGGGCAAAACCCGCTCCGGGTTGTTTGCGGGCCTGGTCCATCGGCCAAGTGCCGTCACACCCGATTTGGCGCGGCGCGGTCATCGCTCTTGCGGGGTGATCGCCACGGAAATCGACGCCCTGCATCAGGCCGGCTACCGCGATCTGCTCGTGTCGGACGAAAATATGATCGGCGCCCTTGGCGCAAATATTAAGGCCGCCGCTTTTTATCCCGACATTGCCGCGCGGCTGCACCGTTTTGTGCCCGGATTTGGCGAAAACCCCCGCCGCATCGTCCTGTCGGTGCGCGCCTATCACAAATACTGGGCCTCGGCGTTTAACTTTTGGATTGCCCGTGGCCATCCCTTGCCCACGTTGGCCCGCCTTGACCAGATTGTGCAACAACCCCGCCGCTGGCGCGATGTGATCCGAACCGTGGCCGAGGTGTTTCCGCGAACCGAGATCATCGTTTGGCCGTTTGAACGCTATGCCGGACAGCCCGAAAAACAGCTTTCTCTTATGACAAACGGCCTCCACATCGCCCCTGCACTGGCCGCACGCCGCCAGTGGTTTAACCAAAGCCGTGGCCGCGCCGAATTGCGGCGCATTATCGCGGATCGCCAAGAGACCTCGCCCTTGATCGCCACTTTGCAAGGCGAGGGGGCATGGTCGCCATTCTCTGCCCCGCAAGTCTTAAAAATGCGTCAAGACTACGCCCAAGACCTCGCGTGGCTGCGCGCAGGCGCCGACGGAAACGCCCGCTTTGTCGAAGACATCGTGACGGTCGCCCCACAAAAAGATGACGCAAAATCAATAACAACACGCGGCTTTGTCGCAACTGACAGAACATGGGTTTCCCAAGAAGGAAGACAAAATCATGGCACCGAAAAAATCGTGGTCTGAGCGCGCCACCGCCGAATTGCGGGGCAAACCATTGGCTGATCTGACGTGGAACACCCTCGAGGGTATCCCGGTCAAACCGCTGTATACCGCCCAAGACACCGCTGATCTCGCACATCTTGGCACCGACCCCGGCGAGGCGCCCTATACACGCGGCGTTAAGGCCACGATGTACGCTGGCCGTCCGTGGACCATCCGCCAATACGCGGGCTTTTCCACCGCCGAAGAAAGCAACGCCTTCTATCGCCGCGCCCTCGCCGCTGGACAACAGGGCGTTTCCGTTGCCTTCGATCTGGCCACACATCGCGGCTACGACAGTGACCACCCCCGCGTTGAGGGCGACGTCGGCAAGGCAGGCGTGGCCATCGACAGCGTCGAAGACATGAAAATCCTCTTTGACGGCATCCCATTGGACAAAGTCTCGGTCTCGATGACGATGAACGGCGCTGTGATCCCGATCCTCGCCAATTTCATCGTTGCGGGCGAAGAACAGGGCGTCGACAGGGCTGCCCTTTCTGGCACCATCCAAAACGACATTCTCAAAGAATTCATGGTGCGCAATACCTACGTCTATCCCCCCGAACCCAGCATGAAGATCATCGCGGATATCATTGAATACACGGCGAAAAATATGCCTAAATTCAACTCAATCTCGATCTCGGGTTATCACATGCAAGAGGCGGGCGCGAACCTTGTCCAAGAGCTCGCCTTTACCATCGCTGACGGGCGCGAATATGTGCGCACGGCCATTGCGGCGGGCATGGACGTGGATGCATTCGCCCCCCGCCTGTCGTTCTTTTTCGCCATCGGCATGAACTTTTTCATGGAGGCCGCCAAGCTGCGCGCCGCGCGCCTTTTGTGGCATCGCGTCATGTCCGAATTTAACCCCAAATCCGAAAAATCCTCGATGCTGCGCACCCATTGCCAGACATCCGGGGTCAGCTTGCAAGAACAAGATCCCTATAACAACGTGGTTCGCACCGCCTACGAGGCGATGTCGGCGGTCCTTGGCGGCACACAGTCCTTGCACACCAACGCCCTCGACGAGGCCATCGCCTTGCCCACCGATTTTGCCTCGCGCATTGCCCGCAACACACAGCTTATCTTGCAAGAAGAGACCGGCGTGACCAACGTCGTTGACCCCCTCGCGGGCAGTTATTACGTCGAAAGCCTCACCTCCGAATTGGCCGAACAGGCCTGGAAATTGATCGAAGAAGTTGAGGAAATGGGCGGGATGACCAAGGCCGTGGCCTCTGGCATGCCCAAATTGCGGATCGAAGAAACCGCCGCCAAACGCCAAGCAATGATTGATCGCGGCACCGAGGTGATCGTCGGCGTTAATAAATACCGCAAAGACAACGAAGATCCGATTGATATCCGTGACATCGACAACAACGCCGTGCGCGACGCCCAAATTGCGCGATTGGCCGAGACGCGCGGCAAACGCGACGCTGCCGCTTGTGATGCCGCGCTCAATGAATTGCGCCGCCGCGCCAAAGAGGGGGGCAATCTGTTGGATGCCGCCGTCGATGCCGCCCGCGCCCGCGCCAACACCCGCACCAATACCTCCGGCAACCTCTGCCTCCGACGGCTCGACCACCTGCGAGAGTTCCCCAAGCTTCATAGCTTCCTTGTTTTCCTTGCCTTCCTCAATTTCCCGAAGTTCTCCACGTTCTCCAAGCTCCGCAAGCAGTTCCCCTTCGCGCTCCCGGAAACCCTCGAGTTCCTCGAGACCCTTGACTTTCTTCGGTTCCTTCAGCTCCTCACGTTCGACACGTTTCTCGCGTTCCTCGCGTCCCTCGCGTTGCTCAAGTTCCCGAGGTTCCTCGAGTTCCGCAAGTTCCTCAGGTTCCTCAGGTTCCGCAAGTTCCTCAGGTTCCTCAAGTTCTGCGATCTCCTTAAACTGCGCGAGCTCCCCAAGAGCGAAACCTAGGGTCCACTCCAGCTTGAGATAGCAAAAGAGGCGGTGCGGGAGCAGGGCGTGGCGCTAATGTTTACGATACTTCCCAGCTTCGATGGCCGATATTCATTCCAAGAATTTTCCAAGAATTTTCCACGCGATGGAGGGGTATTATGAG
Organism: Flavimaricola sp.; assembly: GCA_023300365.1. Classification (GTDB taxonomy): domain Bacteria; phylum Pseudomonadota; class Alphaproteobacteria; order Rhodobacterales; family Rhodobacteraceae; genus JALZWD01. The sequence goes on from JALZWD010000167.1 coordinate 9,345, forward strand.
GGCTAGGGGAACACTTAGCAGCACATCCCAAGACTTTTTCGAATATTTTTCCCCGGCGGTCGAGGGTTAGGGGAATATGTAGCGACACATTCCAAGATTTTCCAATATAGTCCCCAATGCGGTCGTGGGGGTGCTAGGGGTAGAGTTTAACGACAGCGACTGTGCGGAGCAGAAACGGCTTACGAGTTTGGCCGGGCTTCGAAAAAATTGGTTCGCCCATCGGGCAGATCAATTCATACCAGATCAGATCAGATCCCCAATGCATGATCCAGATCCTTCAGGGAAGATTCGTCATTGATCTGTATGATCCGTATGATCTAGCTCATGTTACCGCGTGGGAGCCGTAAAATCTGCGTAACCTACCGCAGCACATGTTTCCTGGGTTGGATCTGCACTGCACAGATCATGCACAACACCTCATAGTGGCAGACTGGGATCTGAATGATCTATATGTAGACAGATAGATACCTGGTAGATCGTAATCCGACCGATGTGTTTTCGGTTCTTCTCCCATTTATTATACTTGCCCGTATTTTGTATCTCTCAGTCATAAATCAGACCCCGTGGTCACATGTTGTTAATATTAATGGTAAAAATACGTAAATATAAACTCTGACCCAAAATATAAGGACGGCTTAGATTGAACATTTATAGGCGAAAATGTCCCAATATTTCGGGTCAGAGTGG
>JALZWD010000168.1 GCA_023300365.1 Flavimaricola sp.
AACGGTCTGTCATAAGTAAAATGCCTTTATCTAAGTCCCTATTTATGGCGCGACGTCGGAACATCAAGCACAACCTTACGTCCCACGACACTTGCTGCCCGTTTATCAATCGCCTAAACCCATACCAAACCGGCCAAATTTGAGCGAAGGGACGCGGGATGACGTCAGGACTAATGACAGGCAAGCGCGGGCTGATTATGGGCCTTGCAAACGACAAATCAATTGCATGGGGCATCGCCAAAGCCTGTTCGGCGGCCGGGGCAGAGCTGGCCTTCTCGTATCAAGGCGACGCTCTCAAAAAACGTGTGGCGCCATTGGCCGACCAGCTTGGCTCGGATTTCGTGGTGCCTTGCGATGTGGGCGACGACGCCTCCGTCGATGCGCTGTTCACCGAAATTGAGAAACGCTGGGGCAAACTCGACTTTATCGTGCATGCCATTGGTTTTTCTGACAAAAACGAATTGCGCGGCCGCTATGTCGATACGTCCCGCGACAACTTTCTGCTCTCGATGGATATCTCGGTCTACTCGTTTACCTCCGTGGTCAAACGCGCCGCGGCCATCATGCCCGACGGCGGCTCTTGCCTGACGCTCACCTATTATGGCGCGGAAAAAGTCATGCCCCATTATAACGTCATGGGTGTCGCCAAAGCGGCCCTTGAGGCTTCGGTGCGTTACATGGCCGAAGACCTCGGCAAAGACGGCATCCGCGTAAACGCCATCTCGGCGGGCACGATCAAAACCCTCGCCGCCTCCGGCATCGGTGATTTCCGCCTGATTATGAAATGGAACGAATACAACGCCCCGTTGCGCCGCACCGTGACCCAAGACGAGGTCGGCAATTCCGCCCTCTACCTGCTCTCTGACATGGGCAGCGCAGTGACAGGCGAGGTTCACCACGTCGACAGCGGCTATCACGTTGTCGGCATGAAGGCGGTTGATGCGCCGGATGTGACCAAGGAATGAAATGTGCCGCCATCGTCGGCCTGTGCCTCTTCGCGTCCTCTGCGGTGGCACAGTGCGCATGGTCCGACGATGGGGCGCTGGCGACAGAAATTTCAAACAGCCAATGGGAATTGCGCGCCTCAAGCAGCTTTCGCCTAGATGGTGGATCGTTCTCAATTGATCGGGCTGCGGTCACCCGCCAGCTATTTGTGGGGGCGCTTCTGCGCGATGTCGTGGTTGATGATACCCCCGCAACCCTGACGCTCGCCAATACGCAGCTTCCCCAAGACTTCCCCTTCGTTGTCGGACGCAACACCTTTACCGTCGGCAGGCCAGATGCAGCGGCGCGCCCGTGTTTTGAAGCAGGCCTTTCCATGCTCGACATAACCGGTGCGACAACCCTTGATGAACAGCGCGCTGTGCTCAGATTGCAGTTGTGGCCCGTCTCCCAAGTTATCTTTACGGGCCTTTTACAAATTGGTCGGACGGATGCCGGCAACCGCCGTCAAATCCAAATCGAAGTTGTTGAGGCACGCCGTCTGCCGTGATAGCCAACCAGCCAAACAGCTTTGAACGAAAGACACCACCCCATGTCCGATACACGCCTGCCACATGAAAAAGGGTTCCATATCTCATGGGACCAAATCCACCGCGACAGCCGCGCGCTTGCATGGCGCTTGGATGGCCATGGCCCCGATGAAGGTGCGTGGAAGGCCATCGTCGCCATCACACGCGGCGGTATGGCACCGGCAATGATCGTCGCCCGCGAACTCGATGTGCGTGTCGTCGACACCATCTGCGTCAAAAGCTACGACCACCAAAGCCAATCCGAGGCGACGCTCCTTAAATCCCCCGATGACACGCTCATGGGCGATGGCACTGGCATTCTGATCCTCGATGATCTTGTCGACAGCGGCAAAACCCTCGAACTTGTCCGCGCCAAATACCCCAACGCGCATTTCGCCACCGTTTATGCCAAACCCAAGGGCCGCCCGATGGTCGACACCTTTATTACCGAAGTCAGCCAAGACACTTGGATCTTCTTCCCGTGGGACATGGCGCTGCAATATGTTGAGCCCTACCGGGGCACTGACTAACGTGCTGCTGCCCCGCACCGCCACGACATTCGCGCCCCCCGTGATGGAGGCCCGCCGCTGGCTTGAGGGCGTGACATTCCCCGACAACCAACCCTTGATCAACGTCAGCCAAGCAGCCCCGGTTGATCCGCCGCCCCCCGCGATGTTGGCGGCCATCGCCGACATTGTGGTCAACGACGCCTCCGCGCATCTTTATGGCCCCGTCCTCGGCCTGCCCGCCTTGCGCGCCGAAGTGGCCGCGCAGTGGTCCGCCTCTTATGGTGGCACGGTCGCGCCAGATAACGTCGCCATCACCTCGGGCTGCAACCAGGCCTACGCCGCCGCGATGATGTCGCTTTGCGCCGAGGGCGACGAGGTCATCTTGCCCGTGCCGTATTACTTTAACCACCGCATGTGGTTGGATATGGCAGGCGTCAAAACCGTGCCATTGGAAGCGGCCACCGGGCTTATCCCGAACGCGACTGATGCGGCGGCACTGATCACAACAAAAACCCGTGCAATCGTTTTGGTCACACCGAACAATCCAGGCGGCGTAGAATATCCGGCCGAAACGGTAAAAGCATTTGCCGATCTCGCCCGCGCCCACAAAATCGCGCTGATTATTGATGAAACCTACCGCGACTTTGACAGCCGGTCAGAGGCC
>JALZWD010000169.1 GCA_023300365.1 Flavimaricola sp.
TTTCACGGTCTATTGACCTTAGATTTACAGCCAAGGCAGTTCATATATGTTTTCGCTCGATGCCTTCGATCACAAGATTCTCAATGCCCTCGCCACCGATGGTCGCCTCTCCGTGACAGAATTGGCGCGGCGTGTGGGCCTGTCTAAATCCCCGGTGCAAACCCGCCTCAAACGCCTCGAAGAAAGCGGCGTCATTCGCGGCTACTGCGCCTTGTTTGATCCCATCCGCCTTGGCCGCAACCACGTCGCCTTTGTTGAGGTCAAACTCAGCGATACCCGCGAAGCGGCCCTAACCGCATTCAACGCTGGCGTCTTAAAATTACCCGAAGTCGAAGAATGCCACATGATCGCCGGAACCTTTGACTATCTGCTCAAGGTCCGCACCTGCGATATGATGGCCTACCGCGCTGTCCTTGCCGAACAAATATCGACCCTGCCATTTGTCGCCAATACCTCGACCTACGTCGCCATGCAGGCCGTCAAAGAGGGCGGTTTGGCAAGCAGCACCGCCTCTTAACGGCAAGGTGACTTGACCCAAAGGCATTCTGCGCCACCATAGGGCCATGAAAATCGCACTCATCCTTGCCATCCTTGCGGCACCTGTCGCGGCCCAAGAGATATGTCCCGCCGCCCCCGATCACGAGGCGGCCAAAGACGAAATTTACCTGCAATTGCGCCGCGCCCAAGACGAAGGCACAGCCACCGTAATCGGCGGGCTTTTGTGGGAATATTGGCTTGATGCGCCCGATGATGCGGCGCAGGCCCTTCTTGATGATGGCATGGCCCGGCGTTTGGCGCGCGATTATCTCGGATCGGTCCGTATCCTTGATGATCTGGTCGCCTATTGCCCGGACTACGCCGAAGGTTACAATCAACGCGCCTTTGCGCATTTCCTTGCGCGTAATTTTCCCGCGGCTCTCACCGATCTGGAACAAGCCTTGCAAAGGGATCCGCGCCACCTCGGCGTCATGTCGGGCATGGCCATGACGTTAATGGGCCTTGATCGCAACGCCGAGGCCCAAGACATTTTGCGCCGCGCCTTGCGCCTTAATCCATGGCTAGGCGAGCGCCGCCTCCTTGATGGCCCCGCCGAGGTCGAACTTTAGCGCCTTGCACGACCGCACTTGCGCCATTACCAACACCGCACGTGCGGGCGTGGTGGAATGGTAGACACACCAGACTTAAAATCTGTTGGGCGAATGCCCGTGGGGGTTCGAGTCCCCCCGCCCGCACCATCCAAAACAAACAAAGATCGCACCAAGGCTGCGCAAAACCCGAAAATCGCGGCTGGCCTGTATCTCTTTGCACGGCGGCCACGCGCCACTCAAAATTTTGTTATTTTCTGCGATGCAGCATTACGCTATTCATCTGCGGGTGATACGCCACACCAGCGTCCAGCGCCGCGCATTTGGGCAAGACGTCGTCGGAGACACCTATGCTAAAGACTATTTTTCCAATCGACCTGTCCAGTATTTTGGCCCTGTTTGATCCGTTTGGATCACAGGCCCTTTCGCATCCCCAAGCGCCGTTTTCTGACGCCGACCACAGTTGCTTTGCCCATCTTCCCGGCCTTTCTAAACGGCCGATTTCACCGAATATTAACTGAAAACACCAAATACGGAGTACAGACATGACCGAGACAAAAACAGCCGTCGTAACAGGATCTTCCAGCGGCATCGGCCTTGGTATCGCCGACGGCCTCGCGGCAGCAGGGATGAACATCGTCATGAACGGGATCGAAGCCCCCGAAGACGTCGAGCAGGCCCGCAAACAGCTCGAAGCCGACCATGGTATTAAGGCGATTTATTCGCGTGCCAACATGATGAAACCCGAGGGCGCAGAAGAATTAATAAGCGCCGCCCAAGAGGCATTTGGCCGGGTTGATGTCTTGGTCAACAACGCGGGAATTCAGTTTGTCTCACCAGTTGAGGACTTTCCAGACGACAAATGGCAAGCAATCATTAACCTCAACCTATCTGCCGCATTCTACACAACCAAAGCCGTTGTCCCCGGCATGAAAAAGCAAGGTTGGGGCCGTATCATCAACATCGCATCCGCCCATGGTTTGGTCGCGTCCCCCTTTAAATCGGCCTATGTCGCAGCGAAACATGGCATCGTCGGCTTCACCAAAACAATCGCACTAGAAACCGCCGAAGACGGCATCACCGTCAACGCAATTTGCCCCGGCTACGTGTGGACACCGCTGGTCGAAAAGCAAATCCCCGACACCGCAAAAGCGCGTGGGTTGACCGAAGAACAAGTCAAACGTGACGTGCTTTTGGCGGCCCAACCAACCAAGCAATTCGCAACCGTCGAAGAGATGGCGGCCCTTGCTGTTTTCTTGTGCACAGATGGCGCGAAATCAATCACAGGAACGGCGCTGCCAGTCGATGGCGGCTGGACGGCGCACTAAACTAAACAGATCGCCTAGGTTCGGATCACGACATGAATTCTCATTGCGTGTTCCTTACCTCTGGCACCGCCGTGGGCGAGGGCGATGTCGTGGGTGTCGCACCTGCTGGCATCCTCGCCCACAGCGCACATTGATCTTTCCATAAGGTTCATTGTGCGTTCTATGCGTTATCTAGACCCCCAACCCCCCGAAGAGGACATCCCAGATGGCCAAGACCAAAAAGATCAATCTCGCGCTGCAAGGCGGCGGTTCGCACGGTGCTTTTACCTGGGGTGTCCTCGACTACTTCCTAGAGGATGGGCGGCTAGAATTCGAAGCAATTTCAGGCACTTCGGCTGGTGCGATGAATGCGGTTGTCTGTGCTGATGGCATGACAAAAGGCGGCAATGATTGTGCCCGAGAAGCGCTTGAGATCTTTTGGAAACGCATGAGCGAATCTGCCAAAACCAGCCCCATTCAACGGGCTCCATTTGATGTCTTCATGGGAAACTGGTCGCTCGAAAACTCGCCGGGATATCACTTTTTTGACGCGTTAACCCGGATGGTGTCCCCCTATCAAATGAACCCGTTCAATTTGAACCCATTGCACAGTTTGATCGAAGAAGTGGTTGATTTTGATAGGGTTCGGGCCTGTAGTTTGGTCAAGTTGTTCATCTCGGCGACCAACGTGGAAACCGGGCGTGTTAAGGTCTTTGATTCGCGGACCTTAACGGCCGATATGGTGATGGCCTCGGCCTGTTTGCCGATGGTTTTTCAGGCAGTAGAAATCGACGGCGTGCCGTATTGGGACGGCGGTTATATGGGCAATCCGTCGTTGTTTCCGTTCCACACACACACCGATTGCTCGGATATCGTCGTGATCCAGATCAACCCAGTTGAGCGGTGTGGCGCGCCGAAAAGCGCGCAGGATATTATCAACCGGGTCAATGAGATCAGCTTCAACTCGAGCCTGCTCAAGGAATTACGGTCGATTGATTTTGTGTCCCGACTTATCCGCGAAGGTAAGCTTTCGGACAAGGAGTACCGCGATACACGGATACACATCGTGGAAAATCAAGACGCGCTTTTGCCTTTGGGTGCGTCGTCAAAAATGAATGCTGAATGGGAGTTTTTGACCCATTTGCGCGACCTAGGGCGCGAGACTGCCGCGCAGTGGATGGACAAAAATTTCGCAGATATCGGAAACAAGCCGACGGTCGATATCTCGAAACTCTTTCAAGGTATTGGTCCAAACCATCAAGGATAGTGCCGCAGCGCGAGCAAGGCAGGGTGGCCGAGCTGAGTACCCCAATCATCAAGCGATGGCTGGGGCATTTCGCAGCGAAAAAGCGCAAGGGGCGCTAGCGGTCGATCCGTTCGGCGGCCAAGGCGATGGCCTGTTGGTAGACCGTCGCCGCGTTCCATTCGTTGAGGATGCGGAAGTTGGCGGTGCCTTGGCCATACGGCTGGCCGGGTTGCCAACCCTTTTGGCGCAAAAAATTGGCGGTTGAGGCCAGCGCGTCAGAGAGACCGTAGAAATCGACAACACCGTTGCCGTCAGCATCAACGCCAAAGCGCAGCGCGTTGCCGGGCAAGAATTGCGTGTGGCCCAGTTCACCGTGGAATGCGCCGATTTGACCCGTCGAGAGCATGCCGCGATCCACCATTTGCAGGGCAGCAAGCGCGTGGGGTATGAAAAAATCGGTGCGGCGGCAATCATAGGCCATGGTGACGATGGAGGAGACCACGTTTTCGGAGCCCATATTGCGGCCAAAGCCGGTTTCCATGCCGTGAATGGCCAGCAAAATCCCCGC
>JALZWD010000170.1 GCA_023300365.1 Flavimaricola sp.
TGAGTTGAGTATTTTTGGCAAGATGAGACCAAAGGGGCGCGCGCCTTTAAGCGAGGAGTGCGGCGGCCTCTTTGGGGGAGAGGGCGGCGGGGCGGTCGCAGGTTGTGGTGAGGGTGATGAAGCGGCGTTCTTCTCCGGCGCGTAGGATCGTTGTCATCACGTCAACCGCGTGGACCGCCAGATCAATGTTGCAGCGGTGGGCGCGGCCCGTATCGATGGCGGCGGCCATATCCGCGAGGCCAGCGCAGCGATAGTTGGCGCGGTCTTGTTCCTGATTTGGGATGCCAAAGGGATGGTCGCGTGTGGGCAGGGCCGCCATATCGCCGCCCATGTCGCTGGCCAGTACATCGCCGCCGAAAAAGTTGGGGTCGGGGACGTAGAGCGAGCCGTTTGTGCCGTAGAGCTCCATGTTTTGATGGGTGTGGTTCCAGACGTCCCATGAGGCGCCCAATGTGACCGTGGCGCCGTTGTGAAATTCTAAGAGCGCGTGGATGTTGGTGGGGGTGGTGACGGGGATGTCTTCGCCGTCGCGCGCGCCATTGGTAATTTTGCGGGTGGGGAATGTGGTTGTGGCCATGGAGGCCACGGTTTTGATTGGGCCGATCAGTTGGATCAGGTTGGTCACGTAGTAGGGGCCGATGTCGAGGATGGGGCCCGCGCCTGGTTGGTAGAAAAAGTCGGGGTTGGGGTGCCACATTTCCATGCCGCGCGACATCACATGGCAGGTGCCGCCGATGATATTGCCCACGGTGCCTTCGTCAATCGTGGCGCGGGCCAATTGGTGGGCGCCGCCAAGGAAGGTATCGGGCGCGGAGCCGATGCGCAGGTTTTTGGAGGCGGCCAGATCGCGCAGGGCCTCGCCCTCTGGCAATGTGAGGACCAGTGGTTTTTCGGAGTAGGCGTGTTTGCCGGCCATCAGGATTTGGCGGGTGACGTCATAGTGCACGGCGGGGATGGTGAGGTTGACCACCACGTCGATATCGGGGGCGGCGAGGAGGCCGTCGACAGTTTCGGCGCGGACGCCAAATTCGGCGGCGCGGGCGCGGGCGGTGTCCATGTTGATATCGGCCACGGCGCGCATATCGAGGGCCGCGAAGAGGGGGCCAAGGCTTAGGTAGGCCGAGGAGATATTGCCGCATCCGATGATGCCAACGCCGAGTTTTGCCATGTTATCTGTCCTAGAACGAGGTCATTGAGGCGAGGCTGCGCTGGGCGAACCTTGCGTGATCGGCGGGGTTGTCGTGTTCGGTGACGTAGTGGGTGACGCCGTTTGCCGCGAGGGCCGCGTGGATGGCGGGCCAATTTTGAGTGCCGTGGCCCACGTCGGCCCAGCCGTCTTCGTCGGCACATTCACCGACAGGGGCGATGTCTTTGATATGGGCGGCGCGGATTTTTGATCCGTATTTGTTGATCCAAGCGACGGGGTCGTGGCCGGCGCGCGCGACCCAGCCGAGGTCAAGCTCGAGGTCGACGTGATCGGCGATAATGTCGAGCGGCATGGCGCCACCGACGGATACACATTCGAAATCGTGGTTGTGCCATCCAAAGGCTATGCCTGCGTCGGTGAAATGCTGGCCCAATGTGGCGAGGCGTTTGGCGAAGGTGGTCCAACCGGCCGCGTCCGAGGGGCGGTCTTCGGGGCCGATGTGGGGGATGAAGGCCATTTTCAGGCCGAGCGTTTGGGCGTCGGCCACGGCGCGGGCGGGGTCGGTTTCGCAATCATCAAGGCCAAGGTGGCATGTGGTCATCGACAGGCCGTTGGCGTCGAGTTTGTCGCGCAGGGCGGCGGCGCCGGTGGCATTGATCAGCCCGCCGTAGCCCTCGACCTGTTTGAAGCCGGTGTCCGCGAGCATGGTTAACGTTTCATCGAGGCCCCAGTTGCGCGAGCAGTAGAGTTGGTAGGAGAGGTCCATTTCGGTGTCCTTTCAGGTGGCCACGGTGGCGGAATAGAGATCACGGAAGGTAAATTTCGGGACGTGCCGCGGATCGTTGGGCACAAAGACGATTTTGGCGGGGTGTTTGGGCGCAAGATGCAGGGCGTTGTGTTCAAAGTGGCCCTTTTGGCTGGCTTGGGCCGTGACAAAGAGGGCGAGGTGTTCGGCGGTGACGGTGAGGATGTATTTGCCGCCCTGTTTTTTCACGGTGTGGCCCAGTTTGGGATCGATAAGGTCATAGGTTTTGAAAGGCTGTGGCGCGAAGAGATCGGTGCCTTTGATGCCGTCTGGAGTGGTCCAGCGGATGTGGAGCATATCGCCCGCGCCGAGATCATATGCATCGAGGGTGAGGATGGTGAGCGCGTCGTCAGACACATGGCCGTCGGCGGCATCAAGGGCGCGTTCGGAGCCATCCACGTTGACGGCGAAGGCCGCGACGGAAAGATCGGTGGGGGTGCCTGTGTCGTTGATCCCGCGCAATTCGATTTTGTCGCCGATGGGGACGATGGACACATTGATGGGCGCGTAGAAGTTTTGCGCCATGTGGTGCAGCAATTTCCACGAGCCGCCATGATTGAGCGAGGACCATGAGCAGACGGGCCATGTGTCGTTGAGCTGCCAAATCAGGGTGCCCATGCAGCGGGGTTTGAGGCTTCGCCAATGGTCAACGGCGGTTTTGATGGCGAGGCCTTGTTGGACCTGAGAGAGCCAGATGAAGTCTTCGAATTTTTGGGGCCAGCGGAAATAGCGGAACATGGTTTCGGCAATGCGCGCGTTGCCGCCAGCGTTTTTCTGGTGGGCCTCGAGGACGGGGGAGGCGATGTTGAAATCCTGAGGTTCGGCGAAGCGTTCGATGACCTCTATGGACGGATAAGATTGGAAGCCGAATTCAGAGCAAAAGCGTGGGCCTATGTCGCGGTAGTGTTCGAAATCGCGGCCTTCGTGCCAGACCGACCAAAAGTGCATGTCGCCTTTGGTGTCGTCGTGCCATGCGTCGCCGAACGACAGCGGGCCCGGTGTGGGCGAGGAGGGCCACCAGATTGCGTCGGGGTCCATATCGAGCAGGGCGTCTTCGATTGTGCGGTTGAGGCGATCGTAATTTACCAAGTAGCGGTCGCGATCAGTGCGGCTTTCGTCAAACCATGTGAGTGCGCCGACGAGTTCATTATCGCCGCACCAAAGGGCCAAGCAGGCGTGGTGGTGGAGGCGGGCGGATTGCTCGTGGACCTCGGCGCGCACGTTGGCGAGGAACGGCCGGGTTGAGGGGTAGAGGTTGCACGAAAACATGAAATCCTGCCAGACCAGCAGGCCCAGCTCCGAGCACATGTCGTAAAACCAATCGGCCTCGTAACGCCCGCCGCCCCAGACGCGGATCATGTTCATGTTGGCATCCACCGCGGCCTGAAGCAGTTTGCGGGTGCCGTCGGGCGTGATGTTGCCCGCCAGTGCATCGGCGGGGATCCAGTTGGCGCCGCGTGCAAAGATGCGCTGGCCGTTGATGCGGAAGGTGAACTCTCGGCCGATCTCGTCCTCGTCCGTGAGCAATTCCATCTGGCGCAGGCCGATTTTGCGGGTTGTCGTATCGGCGGCACAGGTGACGGAGAGATCGTAGAGGGGTTGGTCGCCGTGGCCTGCGGGCCACCAGATGCGCGGTTTGTCGACGGTAAAGCTGACTGTTGGGTGATCTGTTTGGGTGGTGAAGCTTTGCTCCATGCCAGCAAATTTGATGGTGACGTCTTGGCCGCGTGCATCAATCAGATGGGCGGTGACGTGCAGGGTGACGCCGTCTTCGGCGTGGGTTTGGGCGACCTCGAGCCGCTCAATCCGGGGCTGTTTTGCGCGCACAACGTGGATGTCGCCCAACAGGCCAAAGGGGGCAAGCGCGATGTTCCAATCCCAACCATAGTCGCATTGCACTTTGCGGAGCATGTTGACGTTGGGGATGTCGTTGTTGCCCTCTTGGTAGGGGATGGGGAAGGGCATGGAATTTTGCAGGCGGTTTGCCTCGGCGGGGGAGGGATGAAAGGTGATGGTGATCACGTTTTCGCCCACCACGGCGGCCTCGGAGAGATCAAAGCGGAAGGTTCGAAAGCTGTTGTCGGTGGTGCCAACACGGGCGGCGTTGACGGTGATGGTGCAGATCGTGTCGAGGCCGGAGACGACCAATTCGACGTCTTTTTCGGTGAGGGTAAATTTGCGGCGCAGGGTCCATTCGCGTTCGGCGATCCAGCGCAGATCATATTCATTGCGGCCCCAATAGGGATCGGGGATCATCTCGGCGGCGTGCATTGCGGTGATGTTGTCGCCGGGGATGGGCATGTCGCACGAATAATCCCCACTGTCGTCAGTCAGACGCCACAGGCCAGCCAGATCAACAGTGGGGGCATTCATTTAGAGACGGGCCTCGGTGTTTTGATCGAACAAGGATGCACGGGCCGGATCAATGCCGATATCGAGGGTTTCACCCATCGCCACGCGCGCCTGACCGTCCATGCGGATGCGGAACGGTTTACCATCAACTTGGGCATAGACAAGCGTGTCAGAGCCCATTGGTTCGACCAGATCGATTAACACTTGGGTTTTGACGGGCGCGCCGGCGACAAGTTCGCCTGTGATGATATGTTCGGGGCGGATGCCAATGACGGCGGCGTCATCGGCGACCTGTGGGGCCGCGAAAGCATATCCCGACATCGGCAGGGTCAGGTCGCGGCAGGCGAAGGTGCCGTTTTCGAGTGTGCCATTGAGGAAGTTCATTGACGGCGAGCCGATGAAATCCGCGACGTAGAGGTTTTGGGGTTGGTTGTAGATTTCGTCTGGTGTGCCGAGCTGCATGATATTGCCGTCTTTCATGATGGCGATGCGGTTGGCGAGGGTCATGGCTTCGACCTGATCGTGGGTGACGTAGATCATGGTGTTTTGCAGCTGATTGTGCAGGCGCTTGAGTTCGACGCGCAGGTCGGCGCGGAGTTTGGCATCAAGGTTGGAGAGCGGTTCGTCAAAGAGGAACACATCAACATCGCGCACCAGCGCACGGCCAATGGCGACACGCTGGCGTTGGCCACCCGAAAGGGCGGCGGGTTTGCGATCAAGCAGAGCCTCGATTTGCAAAACTTCGGCGGCGCGCGCGACGCGTTTTTCAATCTCGGGTTTGGGGACGCGTGCGTTTTTGAGGCCAAAGGACAGATTACCGCGCACAGTCATTTGCGGATAGAGCGCGTAGGATTGGAACACCATGCCAATGCCGCGCTCGGAGGGTTCGGCCCAAGTGACGTTTTTGCCTTTGATGTGGATTTGGCCGTCGGTCGGCTCGAGCAGGCCTGCGATGCAATTGAGCAAGGTGGATTTACCGCACCCCGACGAGCCGAGCAGGACGAGGAATTCGCCTTCTGCGATGTCGAGATTAAGACCGTTGAGGACATTGACGGCACCAAAGGAGAGATCAAGCTGTTTGATGGAGACGGAGGGGTTTTCGATGTTCATGATGATTAACCTTTGACCGCGCCAGCAGCGATGCCGCGCACGAAGAGTTTGCCGGAGACCAGATAAACGGTGAGAGGGACAAGGCCCGTTAGGATGGTGGCGGCCATGTTGACGTTGTATTCTTTCTCGCCGAACGTTGAGTTGACGATGTTGTTCAACTGGACCGTCATGGGCCATGTTTCCGAGCGTGCGTAGACCACGCCAAAGAGGAAATCATTCCAGATGCCGGTGATTTGCAAGATCACCGCAACCACGACGATGGGCACAGACATTGGCAGCATCACCCGAAAGAAGATGCCCCAAAAGCCCGCGCCATCAATCCGCGCCGCCGAGAACAGTTCGGACGGGAGGGTGGAGAAATAGTTGCGAAACAGGAGTGTGAGGATCGGCATGCCAAAGATGGTGTGCACGATGATCAGCCCGCCGAGATCGCCATAGAGCCCGATATTTTTCAGCAAGATCACGATGGGGTAGAGCATCAGCTGGTAGGGGATGAACGCGCCAAAGATCAAGATGGTGAAGAACACCGTGGCCCCTTTGAAGGGCCAGTTGGCCAAGGCGTAGCCATTGACCGAGGCGATGGAGATAGAGAGGATCACGGAGGGGATTGTGATGGTGACAGAATTCCAAAAACCATCCGAGAGGCCGCGGCTGACGGCGCCTGTGTTTTCGGAGCGCCATGCATCGAACCATGGTTGGAACGTGATGTCGCGCGGCAGGGCGAAGACGTCGCCTTGGCGGATTTCGGGCATGGTCTTGAGCGAGGTTGTGATCATCACATAGAGCGGCGCGAGATAGTAGAGCGCCATGATGAACAGCGTGCCATAGACAAAGAAGCTGGCGACGGTGACGCCCGATTTGGGCTTGGGGCCTGTTGGGCCGGTGAGGTTTGTGGTGCTAGCGCTCATTGCGGCGGCCTCCGAATTCGTAGAACGACCATGGGATCAAGATGATGAGGACAAAGACCAACATCATGGTTGAGGCGGCGAAGCCTTGGCCGAGGTTTTGGTTTCGGAACATCATGTCCACGACGTATTTTGCGGGCACTTCTGTCGAGAGGCCGGGGCCGCCTGAGGTTTGGGCGAC
>JALZWD010000171.1 GCA_023300365.1 Flavimaricola sp.
CGGAGAGGACATCAGAGGTCACCAGGCTGAGGTCGCAATTGCAGAACATATTGATGTAGTCGATTTGAAAAATGTGGCCGATGGCAAAGACGCCCTCGAGGATATCAACGAATTCGGCGCGGGTTGGCGGGGCGATTTGAAGCCGTCCGTCATGTGCGCCGTGGTGGCCCGCAGGGCTGGCCAGTTCTTCTTCGACGTAGTGCGCCCAATCCATGCCGCGCGACTGGGCCTCGCTGTGCAATGCATGATCTAGGACGTAGCGCGCGCCATAGACGCTGGCCCCTATGGCGCAGAGGCATAAGAGCAGAGCAGTGGCAACGAATTTTTGCAGATCGGACACTAAGAACCCACACACAAGAGGAGCCCCATACCTAGGCGCAAATAGTTAACGGCCCGACGCAAATCTGGTGCTTTATTGCGCAGATTTCGTTTAGATTTTGGAGAAAAATATTGGCCTGAGCACATCACGTTTGGCCTTGGATCGCGCCGCCCCGGCATTGGAGGCGACGCGAGGGAGTGATTAGCCGCGGTTAAGCAGCTTGCCCGCGATCATCTGGACGACACCGCCAGCCACGCCGCCACCGACGAGGTTGCCGATCAGCGAGGCAATATCAAAGCCGCCCGCGGCATCACCCGTTGCCGCACCCATCAGGCCGCCGAGCAATTGGCCACCACCAACGCCGCCAGCGATACCAGCAATGGCGTTACCGATGCCGCCCATGCTGCCGCCTGACATGACGCGACCACCCGCAGCTCCGCCGAGTGCGCCACCAAGTGCTTGTCCGATCAACTGTTCCATAATTTGTCCCTTTTTATTTATTTGTGTCCCAAACCTGCGTGTTTTACGGGCTGTGACAACCGTAACCTTGGGTCAGAGGGTTTGTCCAAAGCAAGAAATTTATGCCGCTGGGGCCTGTTTATGGGGTATCGCGCCGCGTAAACGACAGATATTGCCCCTTGGCCTTGGCCCGCTTGCCCCTCATATAGGGCCAGACCCTGACGAGGAGAGACGACATGCTTGGCACATCTGACACAGCCACCGAGAGCCATATTATTGACGGCACCGATGCGACATTTGCCGCCGACGTGATTGAGCAATCAAATACCGTTCCGGTGATCGTGGATTTTTGGGCGACGTGGTGCGGCCCGTGCAAAACCCTTGGGCCGGCGATCGAAGCGGCGGTGACCAAGGCGGGGGGCCGGGTCAAGCTTGTTAAGGTGGATGTGGATGCCAACCAAGCCTATGCGGGGCAATTGCAGGTGCAATCCATCCCCACGGTATATGCGTTTCACAACGGCCAACCGGTGGATGGATTTCAGGGCGCATTACCGCCAAGCGAGATTGAGGCGTTTGTAAACAAGATCGCAGATTTGGGTGGCGAGGCCGACAATGGATTGGCCGATGCGGTTGAGGCGGCAGAGGCGATGTTGGTTGAAGGCGATCTGGACGGGGCCACAGAGACGTTTGGCGCGATCTTGCAAGAAGAGGCCACCAATGCGCCCGCATATGGCGGACTTGTGCGTTCATATGTTGCGTTGGGTGATTTGGATCAAGCGGAGGCCGTGTTGAACGGTGCGCCAGCCGAGATTGCCGAAGCCTCGGAGATTGAGGCCGCGCGGGCGCAGTTGGAATTGGCGCGGCAAGCCCAAGCGGCCGGACCGTTGCAGGAATTGATGGCGGCGGTAGAGGCCGACCCGAACAACAAACAAGCCCGTTTGGATTTGGCGGTGGCGATGCATGCCAATGGCGATACCGAAAAGGCGGTAGATGTTTTGCTGGCGTTGTTTGGCATGGACCGGGACTGGAACGACGGCGCGGCCAAAGCGCAATTGTTCACCATTTTTGATGCGATGCCCGCCAATAGCCCGGTGGTTTTGAATGGGCGCCGCAAGCTTTCTTCGATGATATTTGCCTGAGCCAATTTTCGCGCTAGCTTCGTTGGTATGATAAACGCATCAGATTTGCCGGAGACACTCCCGGTCTTCCCCCTTCCGGGTGCTTTGTTGCTGCCTCGGGCGCGACTGCCGCTGCACCTGTTTGAACCACGCTATTTGCAGATGATGGAAGACGTCTTAAAGACGCCGGGCCGTCTGATTGGGATGGTACAAACGTTTGAAGGCCCGCAAGGCGGCGGCCTGCATTCGATCGGCTGTGCCGGGCGTTTGACCGCATTTTCCGAAACCGAAGACGGGCGGTACATGATCACCTTGTCGGGGATTTCACGATTTCGGATCATGTCAGAGGAAGAGGGGTTTGCCCCCTACCGCCGCGCCAAAGTAAGCTGGGATGGGTTTGGGCGCGATCTGGGGCCAAGCGAGCAGGATACTGACTTTAATCGGCCTGCTTTCATGAACCTGCTCAATCGGTTTTTTGAGGATCAAGGCCTGTCAACGGATTGGGGATCGCTTGAAGATGCCGAGGAAGAGTTGTTGATCAATTCGCTCTCGATGCTGTGCCCGTTTGAACCCGAGGACAAACAGGCCTTGCTTGAGGCGCCGTCATTGGTGACACGGCGCGAGACGCTTGTGACTTTAATTGAATTTGCCCTGCGGGGCGGTGGAGCGGAAGAGATGATGCAATGAGTGCGCCCGAGTTTGACGCCAAGATGCTTGAGGCTTTGGTGTGCCCGCAGACAAAGGCGGTGTTGTCGTATGACGCCGCACGCCAAGAACTTATCTCCAAGCCTGCGGGGTTGGCGTTTCCGATCCGCGATGGGATTCCAGTGATGCTGGTGGATGAAGCGCGGGTTTTGGACTGAGATTCACCGTTTATTAGGAAGAATCGCGGCACCATCAGGGAGAAGTTTCTGATAGGTGTTGCCATGCTGCCAAACATGCACCCTGCGGACGAATTGTCCTTGGTTCGATCCGAGATGCGCAAACTGCGGGCCCGCGAGGCCGTGTTGCGCAAGGGGTTTTTAAACGGGAAATTGCCGCGCGACGGCACGATTGCACGAGTGGACCTTATGGTGCAGCGGCGGCGCTTGCTACAGCGTGACAGGCTGCCCCCCGAGATCGCGAACAACCCCAAGTATTGGCAACTTCGCGAGAGCCAAGTGGTGACCGTTGAGGACCGCTCGATTGAGTGGGAAGAGGATCCCGGATTGGATGACCTGATGGTGATTGAACCGTTTGAGGGGTGACGACCATGGGGCGTGGGCGACGATCTTTTGCCCGCCCTAGTCCTTCATCAAGGGTGGCAAATCACCGGTAAGCCCTGCCGCCTCGCGCATGAAGTTGCGCCGCAAGCCGGGCACCGCATTAACAGCCCCCATACCAAGATCGCGCAAGCCGCGCAAAAGCGGGTTGTCGTTGGAAAAGAGACGGTTGAAGCCATCTGTGGCCATTGCAAGAGAGGCGGTGTCAAAGCGCCGCCAGCTTTGGTAGCGCGCGAGGGTTTGTGCGCCACCGATGTCTTCGCCGCGACGGCGGGCGGCAATGAGTACCTCGGCCAAAGCCGCCACATCGCGCAGGCCCGCGTTCAACCCCTGCCCTGCGATTGGATGCACGCCGTGGGCCGCATCACCGATCAGGGCGAGCCTGTCGGCAATAAAGTGGTCGGCCAACGACAGGCCCAGCGGATATGTGAAACGGTCGCCGGCAAGAGCAATATCGCCAAGGAAGCTGCCGAAAACGGGGCGCAGAGCATCGAGAAAACCCGCGTCGTCGTAGGACATGATTTCGGCGGCGCGCGCATCCGCCTCGCTCCAGACGATGGAACAGCGATTGCCGGTGAGCGGCAGGATCGCAAGCGGGCCTGCGGGCGTGAAGAACTGATGGGCGATGCCATTGTGGGGGCGTTCGTGAGACACCGCACAAACGATGGCGGTTTGGTCGTAGCCCCATCCCATGCGCCCGATGCCCGCGCGCGCAGCGGTGCTGCTGTTGCGACCATCGGCGGCGATAAGAAGCGTGCCGTCCAGCGTGCTGCCAGAGGCAAGCGTGACCTGCACCCCGTCTTGGGATGTGCTGTGATCAATGACGGTTTCACCGCTGAGGTGTGTGATGGTGTTTGTGGCTTCAAGCGCACAGAGGAGCGCGCGGCGCAGGTGGCGGTCTTGGACGAGGTGGCCCATTGGCCCCTCTTCCAGCTCGGCGTGATCAAAGTGCAGCATCCAAGGGCTTGCGCCTTCGCCGGCGCGGCCATCGGTCACTTTGATCTCGAGCATGGGTTGGGCGTCGTCTTCGAGCACGTCCCACAGACCAAGCTTGCGCAGCATCCGACACGAGGCCAGCGCGAGGGCATAAGAGCGGCCATCAAAGGCGGGGTTGGCGTGGGTCTCAGAGGTGAGACGATCAACCAAGGTGACGGACATTCCAGCCTTCGCGGCGGCAAGTGCCAATGCGGGCCCGTTAAGGCCGCCACCGACGATAATGAGATCAGATTTGCTATCCATGTGGTGATCTAGGACAAGCCGCGCGGGATTGTCCATGCGCCGGAGTGACGCTAGGGTTTTGAACGGACACGGAGTGGTGAGATGCAAGACTGGCTAGCGATGACAGCAGCGGATTTGGGGCGCGGGATCGGGGCGGGCGAGATTGATCCGGTTGATCTGGCGGTTGTGTATTTAGCTGCGATCAACGCCCATCCGTTGCGCGACAAAATATATGCCCGCGTGACCGATACCCGCGCGATGGCCGAGGCAGAAGCGGCATCCGCGCGGGCCAAGGCCGGATTGCGGCGTGGGCCGCTTGATGGTGTCCCGGTATCTTGGAAGGATTTATACGATACCGCCGGTGTGGGAACCGAAGCCGGTACGGCGATGATGGCGGGGCGTGTGCCCGAGGCCGATGCCGTGGTGGTGCGTGCTGCAACCGAGGCGGGGATGGTGTGTTTGGGCAAAACGCATTTATCCGAGATCGCGTTTTCGGGGCTGGGGTATAATCCGGTGACCCAAACGCCGCCTTGCGTAAATGATGCTCAGGCCGTGCCGGGGGGGTCGTCTTCGGGGGCGGCGGCATCGGTGGCGTTTGATCTGGCGCCGATGGGGATTGGGTCGGATACGGGTGGGTCGATCCGTTTGCCGTCTGCTTGGAATGATTTGGTGGGGTTTAAGCCGACGCATGGGACCTTGTCGTTGGACGGGGTTGTGGCCCTTTGTGCCTCGTTTGATACGGTTGGGCCGCTGTGCCGAAGTGTTGAGGATGCGGCTCTTGGGTATGCCGCGCTTGGGGGGGCGGCCGTTGATTTGGCTGGTGCAACACTTGCGGGGCGACGGTTTGCGGTGATTGAGACCATGGCGTTGGACGAGGTTGAGGCGGAACCGGGCGCGGCGTTTGAGGATGCCGTGGCAAAGGTGCAGCACGCGGGGGCCGTGGTCGAGCGGATCGAGGTGCCGTGTTTGCGCGATGCTTTTGCCCTGACGGCGCCGCTGTATCCCGGCGAGGCCTATGCGGAGTGGGCCGAGTATATCGAGGCCGCCGGAGACAAGATGTATGCCCGCGTGTTTGAGCGGATTTTGCCGGGACGGGAATTGTTGGCCAAGGATTTCATCGCGGCACAGCGCCGTTTGGTTGCCTTGCGGGCGGAATTTGCCCGCGAGATTGCAGGGTATGATGCGGTTTTGGTGCCGTCTTGTCCGATTTTGCCGCCGAAATTGGCCGATATTGCCGAAGATGCGGCGTTTTATGTGGAGCGGAACCTGAAAGCGCTGCGAAATACGCGGATTGGGAATTTGATGGGGCTTTGTGGGGTTTCGTTGCCGACGGGGGTGCCGTCTTGTGGGCTGATGATGATGGGGCTGGCGGGCCGCGATGCGCAGGTTTTGCGGCTGTCGGCGGCGGCGGAGCGGGCCTTGGCTTAAATATCACATGAGGCGGTTTGATCCCCTCAAAAATCGCTTTGTTTTCTGGACAATGCAGAGGGCGGGGCGTTAGGTTACGCGTGAACGAGGCGATAGCGATCTCGGCACATGAGGCAGATATGAATTTCCCCGAGCGGTTTTCGAACCTTCCGGAATACGCGTTTCCGCGCCTGCGGACGCTTTTGGCACCCCATCAGCCTGGCGGCGATGAGGTGACGATGACGATTGGTGAGCCACAGCATAGTTTTCCGCCGTGGGTTGCGGATGTTCTGGCGCAGAATTTGTCCGGTTTTAACAAATATCCGCCCAATCCGGGGTCGGAGGAATTGTTGACGTCCGTGGCGGGGTGGATTGATCGTCGGTACGGCGTGAAGGTCGATCCTGATCGGGAGGTGATGGCGCTTAATGGGACGCGTGAGGGGCTTTATAATGCTCTGATGGCGATCTGTCCGGAAGTGTCCAAGGTTGGACAGACCCCTAACGTATTGATCCCTAACCCTTTCTATCAAGTTTACCTTGTGGCAACCCTTGCGTGCGGTGCCAATCCTGTTTTTGTGAATGCCACCGCCGAGACGGGGTTTTTGCCTGATTACCACAGCCTTGATGCCGAGACCCTGAATAAGACCAGCGTCGCCTATATCTGTTCGCCGTCGAACCCGCAGGGGGCCGTGGCCGACGAGGCCTATTGGACCGATTTGCTGGCCTTGGCCGAAAAGCATGATTTTAAGATCTTTGCCGATGAGTGTTACTCGGAGATTTGGCGCGACACGCCGCCATCCGGTGCGCTGGAGATTGCGAAGAAAGTGGGGGCAGACCCCGAACGCGTGGTGATTTTTCATTCGCTTTCCAAGCGTTCGAACCTGCCGGGTTTGCGCAGTGGGTTTGTGGCCTCTGGCCCAAAGAACATCGCCGCGATGACGACATTGCGCACCTATGCGGGCACGCCGCTTCCTTTGCCGCTTCAGGCTGTTGCCGCGAAGGTTTGGGATGATGAGGCCCATGTGGAAGAGAACCGCGGCCTTTATCAGCACAAATACCGCATTGCCGATCAGATCATGGACGGTGTGCCGGGATACCAGAGCCCCGCGGCGGGCTTTTTCTTGTGGTTGCCGGTGGACGATGGCGAGGCCGCGACGATCAAGCTTTGGCAAGAGACGGGCGTGAAGGTTTTGCCGGGCGCCTACCTGAGCCAGGACACCGATCACGGCAATCCGGGCACAGAATTTATTCGGGTCGCGATGGTGACCCCAACACAAGACATGCAACGCGGGCTGACCCAGCTTCGTGATTGTATCTACGGATAAGAAACGAGGCGAGACATGGCATCCTATCAATCACGCGGACGCGACCCCCTTCTCGATAGTGAGATGCAGGCGGCGCTTGAACGGCGGTCAAAGGAGCTTATTGGGCTTGGGCTGATCCTTCTTGCGGCGGTGTTTGCGGTGATGATTGGCACCTATAGCCCCGATGATCCCAATTGGATGGTGGCCACGGATGCGCCCGTGCAGAATTGGCTTGGGCGGTTTGGCGCCAGCCTTGCGCAGCCGATGTTTATGATTGCGGGTTACGCCACTTGGGCCTTGCCGGTGATGTTGTTTGTTTGGGGTGTGCGGATTGCGATGCACCGCGGGGCCGAGCGTTTTGTGGGCCGGATCATTTTTGCGCCCATCGCCGCCGCTGTTGCCGCCGTTTATGCCGCGACATTGGTGGCCCCTGTCGGTTGGGTTGAGAATTTTGGCCTTGGTGGCCTGTTTGGCGATACCGTTTTGAGCGTTTTGCTGACGGTTGTGCCGATTGGCGCAAGCGTTGCGGTTAAAATCTGGTCGTTGATCGCGGGGATCGCGATGCTGGTTCTTGGGGCCTATGCGCTTGGGTTTTCGAACCGCGAATTGGCCGTGGGCTGGAAGGCGTTTTTGCTGGGTCTTTTGATTTCGTATGACTTTGTGATGCGGATGTTGGGCCGTGGGGCCAGCGCGTCGATGCGTGCGGCGCAATCGGCCGGATCAACGATGGCCGAGCGCCGGGCAACAGCGCGTGTGGCGCGGGCCGAACGTGCCGCCGCAGTGGCCGAGGAAGAGGGTTATACCATGCCCTATGAGCCCAGCGAAACAGCCCAGCGTGTGGCCGCCGTTGTGCGTGCAAACCCGGCAATGGCCACAGATGATAGCCCCCAAGCCCCTGATTTTGGCGATTATGCGATGCCACCGGGCGCGCATGGGGCGCAAGAGTTGGTTGCCCCCGCACGCGACGTGCCACAGCAATCGGGCGGATTGTTTTCGCGGATGCCGTCCTTGCTTAAGCGGGATAAAATGCCCGAGCCCGAGCTTGACCCCAGTGTTTTTGAGGGCGACGCCCAAGCCCCAGATGACAGCCGGATCAAATCGCGGATTTCGGATGCCATTCGCGCCCGCAAAGAGGCCGAAGCGCCCCGTGTAGAGCCCGAAGTGACCCGCCCAAAGGGGCCACAGCCGTTGGTTTTGAACCTTGCGCCCGTGCCAGAGGCCAATGAGGCGGCGGTTCTTGAGGACGTGA
>JALZWD010000172.1 GCA_023300365.1 Flavimaricola sp.
TTTACGCGCAATGAAATGGCAAAATTCCGCCATTTGGAACAGGTGTTTAGACACTGTTCATAATTTAGCCTTAATCTGGTTAAGAGTTAGAACCGATCTGTTGATCGCGCCACGCGTGGTGGGGTGATCACTCCCCACAGAGACAAAGGATTTCTATATGATACCTTGGCTTGTTATCGCAGTTGCCTATGCCAGCATCGCCAATCTCGCGATGTATATGACGTGCCGCGAACACGTCCAATATGGCCGCCGCAGTGTTGGCTGGACAGTTCTCGGTGTGTTGGCTTGCGCCGCTTGGCCGCTGATCATCGCGGCGATGTTGGTTATGGCCCGTCGAAAGGCTGCCGTCCCGGCTTAAGAGGCTCTGTATTTGTGCAGAGTCGAGCGACCTATTACTTTAATTTAAACGGCCCCGCTGCGGATAATCCGCACGGGGCCGTTTGTTTGATCCGGGGCGCCGAAATGGCACCGCGGCGTTATTCTGGTACGAACCGTGGCAGGCGCTGCAATACTTCGGCCATCAGCGATTGCATCCGCGCATCAGCCTGATCTTCGCTTTCCCCCTCAAGGATTGGGGTGACAAAGCGGACCATGGCCCCATCTGTGCGGCCCATTGTCAGGCTGTCATAAACGACCGTGACTTTGGCGGCATAATCATTGGTCATTCGCCGGCCACGTTGTTCGAACCAGTAATAAACCAGTTGTTTGGACAGCCCCTTTTGAATCACTGCGCGATTGAGGGTGAAATCCCCATAGATCGTGTCGGGGAAAGAGACGTCGTACGGGTCAATGGAGAACACTTCCCAGCCGCCAACAGGCAGACACACTTCCGGAGAGTGGATGCCCGACCCTTCGGTTTGTTTGTCATAATAGGCGGTAAACAAATTAACCGTCGCGGGGCTGCTGGGGTGGATATAGGTGGTGTTGACGTAATCTGAGGCACCAAGAACCTGTTCGGTATGAATATCTAACAGTGCGCTTTGGCCACGCCATTCGCCCAAGTGACGCGGGAAGAGGGCAAAGGCATCGCGGTCGGGCACCACAGGTGGCGGTGGCGGTGTAAGAACAAAGGCCGCTGAGATAGCTGCGGTTGCCACACCTGCGAAAATCATCCCACGAGAGGTATCGATCGCAAGAAACCGACGTGCTTGTTCTCCAAAGCCATCAAAATCTAGATCGATCGCTTCGCGAATGGGCAGTGGATTGGGTGTGAGGCGTTGCAGAGCGATAGCCATCAAAAAGAGGATACCGATACAGGCGCCAAAGATCACCCATCCTTCAAACCAATGTAGGAAGCCCTCGGCCTGGCCCTCGCCGAAATGCGTAACCAAGACCGCAATCATTGCGATGCGGAAGGAGTTCATCAAGATGGTGATGGGGGCCGCGGCCAAGAACATCACCACTTTGTGCCAAAAGGGGCCGCGATATAGGATGGCAAAGAGGTAAGAAAACGACAGGATCGGGAACAGATAACGCAGGCCCGAACAAGCCTCGGCGACCTGGAGTTTCATAATTCCAAGGTCAATCACATTGCCCTCAAGGAACACAGGAATACCGACAAGTTTGACAAACCAAACGCCGACCTCGGATGAAATCCCCTGAAGAAAGACGGTAAATTGCAAATAAACAAATGTGGGCAGGGGCAGCATGAATACCAAGTGCAACACGGGCAACTGGTGCTTTTTGCCGCGCTCCCAGCCCATGACAGTGAGGACGACGCCGCCGACCCAGAAGATAAAGGCATAAGAGACAACATCAGGGATACGGACCAGATTACCAAAGATACCAAATAACAAACCAAAAAGGATCAAAGCGATCCCCGGTGTGCGATTGATCGGTGCCGCGGGATCCACCGCCGGTGCATGGCGTAATTCGCGTAAGAATAAGTAAAGCGAAATTAACGGGATTAGCGGCCCATGGCTATACTCCGGAGTGAGCCATGCCTTGCCCAAAGAGACAAAGCCAAGCCAAAAAACTGGGATGGCGGTTAAGACAACCACAGCAAACCAGAACAGGCCCACAGTATTTATTCCATGGGTTTTGGACATAGGGATGGGCTGTATCGAAGCATCGGTCATAGACGGTCCACTCGTATGATAAACTAGAAGTATAAAAACGGTCTGGAAAATTATGACCGGGCGCTTGGGCTGTTATATAGCGAAAGAATGGCAAAAATCGAGCGCCTATCGCCGATTAACGAGATTGTGTGTTCTGGATCTAGGCGGCCTGCGTTTGAACGCGGGATTTTAGAATGGGCCAGACTGTGGCCCAGACAACAGCCAACGCGGCGGCGACCAGTGCAAATAACAAGCTATTTTTGGTGATATCTGTCGTGCGACCTAAGACCGAGAATATCAGTGGGTGCACCAGATATACCCCCATTGCCGAAGCAGCGGCAAAATCAGAGGCCCGTGTGCGGGGGAGGGAGATCAGATCACAGGCTAAAAGTGCCGCTAAGGCAAGAGCAAGCTGGGGGAGCCCATCAGAATAGCCCAATACCGTGGCCACAAGGGTAAAGCAGGCTACCAATCTGATCTGTGCCAAGGGAT
>JALZWD010000173.1 GCA_023300365.1 Flavimaricola sp.
CGCGCGCCCTACCGCAATGTGGTGACCCACGGGTTTACGCTTGATGAAAAGGGCATGAAAATGTCCAAATCCATCGGCAATACCATCGGCCCTGACGAGATCGTCAAACAATACGGCGCCGACATCCTGCGCCTGTGGGTTGCACAAACCGACTATACCGCCGACCAACGCATCGGGCCCGAAATCCTCAAAGGCGTGGCCGACAGCTACCGCCGCCTGCGCAACACCTTCCGCTACCTGTTGGGCGCACTCGACGGCCCGGTCGATCCGGTCAATGCCGCCGACATGCCGGAACTTGAACGCTGGGTCTTGCACCGCTTGTCAGAACTCGACGAAACCGTGCGCCAAGGCTACGCGAGCTTTGATTTCCAAGGCGTCTTCTCTGCGGTTTTCACATTCGCCACGGTTGAACTCTCGGCCTTCTACTTCGACATCCGCAAAGACAGCCTCTATTGCGACGCGGCAAACGACCCCCGCCGCCTCGCGGCACGCGCCACAATGGAAAAGGTGCTCGAACGCCTCAACGCATGGCTCGCCCCGATCCTCGTCTACACAATGGACGAAGTCTGGCTCGAGCGGACGGGCGGCGAGGGCTGCATCCACATGCAAGACCTGCCCGACACGCCCGCCGATTGGCGTGATGATGCGCTGGCCGAGAAATGGGCCACCGTGCGCCGTGTGCGCCGTGTGGTGACAGGGGCCTTGGAAGTGCAACGCCGCGAAAAGGTGATCGGTGCAAGCTTAGAGGCCGCCCCGACCGTCTATGTCGGCGCGGATGTGGCCGCGGTTCTCAAAACGCTGGCCTTCGATGATCTTTGCATCACCAGCGGCATTGCGGTCTCGACCGATGCGGCGCCCGGCGATGCCTTCCGTTTGGACGACACCGCGGATGTGGCCGTGGTTTTTGCAATGGCTGAGGGCGACAAATGCCAACGCTGTTGGAAAATCCTGCCAGACGTGGGCAGCCACACGCATCCGGGCACCTGCGCCCGCTGTGATGCGGCTTTGACGTAAGGTGGAGTATACTCCACCCTACCTGCCACCGCGCCCCTGATGGGCGAGGCGCTTATCCCAACCCCTGCGGGCCCCTTTCGCGTGACAATCGCGGAGGGGGCCATCGTCGCCGCCGATTGGAAAGCCCGCGAGACGCAGACCACCGACGACAGCCCGCTGGCCCAACAGGCCCGCCAACAACTCGACGCATATTTCGCAGGCACACGCCAAGATTTTGATCTGCCCCTGCGCCCAAAGGCCAGCCCATTCCAGCAAGAATTCTACAACATCCTCACCGCCATTCCGTACGGCCACACACGCCAATACGGCGACATCGCCAAGCAAATGGGGGCCTCAGCCCAAGCCATCGGACAGGCCTGCGGCGGCAACCCCATCGGCGTCTTTATCCCCTGCCACCGGGTCCTTGGTGCGGCGGGTCTGGGCGGCTATTCCGCACGCGGCGGGGTTGAGACGAAAGTGATGCTCTTGCGGCTTGAGGGGGCGGCGTCTTTGCTGATCTAAACGCGCCATCCCAAAAGTGTGCAGCGGGTCTTGGACGAAACAGCGCGCCATGAAGAACCAGAAAAACCTTAATAAATCATGGCCCTAGAGCCCGCGAAAATCCATATGGGTTGACGTTGATAACACTGGCGAAATCCAATCTTTTCGCATGCGAAAGTCGGTTGTCGCAACCAGCGCTGCGACAGCACGCCTCGCGGCTCAGCCGTCCTTGCCAAACATAATCTGCTGCACCGCACCCGCACACAGCAGGTAAATCGACGTCACAACCAAACCCCAATGCGCCATGCTTTGCGGGTCAAAATCCACCCACGCGGCCCATCCCGCAAACCATGTCCACGCAAGCGCCATCGGCAATGTCAGGGTCCGCCAACGCTCGGTGCGCACAGGGTGGACGAACTTAACCGGGAAAAACATCGCAATCGCCAACGCCGCGATCAACAACACCATCACATAGAAATTGGGGGTCAGCGCAAACAAAACCAGCACCACCATATTCCAACAGCCCGGAAACCCCGAAAACGAATAATCCTTGGTCTTCATCCGCGTATCTGCAAAGTAAAGCGCCGAGGTAAAGGTGATCACGATGATCGCAAACCACCCCGTCCAACCCGGCATCAATCCAGATTTGAACAGGGCATAGGCGGGCACAAAAACATACGTGAGATAGTCGATTATCAGGTCTAGCAAGACCCCATCAAACTCGCCCGCATTCCGCTTAACGTCATAACGCCGCGCCAATGGCCCATCAACGCCGTCCACCGCAAAGGCCACCACAAGCCAAAGAAACATCATGTCCCATTTTTGCTCAACCGCCTCAAGCATCGCCAGCATGGCGAAAACGGCCCCCGAGGCCGTAAACAGATGAACAAGAAGGGCCTTGGTGCGCAACGTCATTTGGCCGTAATGACGCAAAATATCCCTCGGGGCAATGTCGCACTTTCGCTGCGAAATCAGGCCTTGGGATGGGTCCGGTCATAGACCTCCATCAACCGCGCGGTATCAACG
>JALZWD010000174.1 GCA_023300365.1 Flavimaricola sp.
GACCACGCCCTCTTGCGCCGCGAACTCTTCGACCGCCACGACCTCACACGCACCGCCGATGGCCGCATATACCACCGCTTGCTTGCCACCCACGGCCCGATCCAACTGCGCCCTTTATCCAAACAGCACGACACTCAAACCGTGGCCGACGCCCTCTCCTGGGTCTCTGATTACGTCGAATTGGAAACAGGCCACAAACCCACCCCAAGCGATGTCGACGACTTCTTCGACGCGCCGCCAAAAACGCGCCCACAAAACCAATACACCCTCGCCGTCCTAGACGCCGAAGGCGCAGTTAAAGGCCTCATGGCCGCCCTCGCCCACTACCCCGATCCCCACCTGTGGTTCATCGGCTACCTCGCCATCGACATTCGCGCACGTGGCCAAGGATACGGCCAAGCCGCCGTCAATTGGTTTGCTCAACACGCTGCCTCACAAGGGGCCAAAGCCCTCCGCCTTTGCGTCATTGAAGACAACCCCAAAGGCCGCGCATTTTGGGAACAACAGGGCTTTACCCAACACAGTGAAACCCCACCATGGACCGCGGGCCGCAAAACCCACCGCCGATTTGTCTTAGAACGCCCCCTCTAAGACAGGCACGCAGGCCAGGGCACGCGCGCCGCATTTCCCGCACCAAAGGCTGCCACCGCATCCGCATCCCCCGCCTGCACGCGCACCGTGGCCCCTGCAAATTCGTCGCCTGACACGGTGATTTCACGCGCGCCAATCGTATCATCCACATCCAAGGTAAACGCGACCTCCGCCCCTGCGGGCAATGCCGCCAAACGCACTGCCAAGACATTGCTGCCATCCGTCAATTCCGACGTCCCCGTAACCAAATCGCCGCCCTGCACAAAAACCAACGGCTGAAACACCTCAACACCGGCGCCTCCCGACGTTACATCAAAAATAAGCCGCCCAGCGGTCTGGCTCAAATCAACGGTCACCCAAACGGGTCCGTCCTCACAAATGCCCGCACTACTCGAAATGACAAACCGGTCCGTCGGTGCACCCTCGATAAACCGCACGTCGACATCCGCCTGCACATATTGGCCCAAAGTCATTGCACAGAAACAGGTGGCAAATCGGATCATCATGGCGCGGCCCTCGCTGGTTTCACTGTGCAATAAAGTGTGCCGCAAAGGCGGGATGTCCACGAAAAAGGGCCACTTCCGCAGAAATGGCCCCAGATCTCAAAACATGGTGTTTGTCGCCCGCTAGTCGATCTTGGGCAACAGCGCATCCAACGACGCCTTGGCATCGCCATAAAACATCCGCGTGTTTTCTTTGAAAAACAGCGGATTCTCGATCCCGGAATATCCGGTGCCCTGCCCGCGCTTGGATACAAACACCTGCTTGGCCTTCCAACATTCCAAAACCGGCATGCCGGCGATGGGGGAATTGGGATCATCCTGTGCGGCTGGGTTCACGATGTCATTGGACCCAATAACAATCGCAACATCCGTTTCAGGAAAGTCATCGTTGATCTCGTCCATTTCCATCACGATATCATAAGGAACTTTGGCCTCCGCCAGCAGGACATTCATATGCCCCGGCAGACGCCCGGCCACGGGGTGGATTGCAAACCGCACGTCCTTACCTTGGGCCCGAAGCTTGCGCACCAATTCGGCCACCGCTGTCTGCGCTTGGGCCACGGCCATGCCGTAACCGGGGATCAAGATCACGCTATCAGCCTCGTTTAGGGCTGTCGCAACACCGTCGCCATCAATCGCAACCTGCTCGCCCTCAACCGCCATCTGCGGCCCCACAGCGCCACCAAATCCGCCCAAGATCACGCTGATAAACGACCGGTTCATGGCCTTGCACATGATATACGACAAGATCGCGCCACTTGACCCAACCAGCGCACCAACAACGATCAACAGATCATTGCCAAGCGAGAAACCAATCGCCGCCGCAGCCCAGCCAGAATAGCTATTGAGCATCGAAACAACCACCGGCATGTCCGCGCCACCGATGCCCATAATCAAATGGTAACCGATGAACAGCCCCGCCAAAGTCATTACAAACAATGGGAAAAACCCGCCGGTGTTAAAGTACCAGATCAAACAAATCAGCGACAACGCCGCCGCACCCGCATTGAGCATATGCCCACCAGGAAGCTTGGTGGCCGCACTGTCCACACGCCCCGACAGCTTGCCATAGGCAACCACAGAGCCGGTGAATGTCACCGCGCCGATGAACACGCCAAGGAACAACTCAACCCGCAGGATATTGACCTCAACACCCGATTTATGCGCCAAAAGGCCCGCAAATCCGGTCAAACCATCGCGTGTTGCGGCGTCCATACCCAACACACGGTTCAACTCAATATGCGCAATAAGCCCCACGAAAACGGCCGCCAAACCCACAAGCGAATGCATCGCCGCAACCAATTCGGGCATCTGCGTCATCTGCACTTTGGTGGCCAATTGATAGCCGATGATACCACCACCCACGATCAACAAGATCGAGAGCAGCCACAGGCCCGAGCCGGGGCCAACAAGCGTCGCGGCCACCGCCAGCGCCATGCCAACAATGCCGTACCACACCGCGCGTTTCGCGCTTTCTTGTCCAGACAATCCGCCAAGGGACAAAATAAACAAAATCGCCGAGACGACGTATGCTGCTGTTGTGAAACCAGATTCCATGATCTCTACCCCTTAAGACTTCTGGAACATGGCAAGCATGCGCCGTGTGACGAGGAACCCGCCAAAAATGTTAATGCCCGCCATAAACACCGAGAGTGCTGCGAGGATGATCACCAGCCAAGAGCCGGATCCGATCTGCATTAACGCCCCCAAAATGATAATCGACGAAATCGCATTGGTGACGGCCATCAACGGCGTGTGCAAAGAGTGTGCGACGCCCCAAATGACTTGAAAGCCAATAAAAACGGATAAAACAAACACGATGAAGTGTTGCATAAACGATGGCGGAGCCACCAAGCCCACAGCCAATAGCAACGCGCCACCAATGCCCAGCAACATGACTTGATTGCGCGTCTCTTGCGCAAAATCTGCCGTCTCCTTGGCACGCAGCTCCTCAGGCGTCAGCTCTTTTGCCGCTGGCTTTTTTGGCGCCGCAGCAATCGCGGCCACCTTGGGCGGCGGCGGCGGGAACGTGATCTCACCGGCATGTGTCGCCGTCGCCCCACGGATCACATCGTCTTCCATATCATGCACGATCACACCGTCTTTTTCCGGCGTCAGATCGGTCAGCATATGGCGGATGTTGTTACCATAAAGCGTGCTGGATTGCGTCGCCATGCGGCTGGGAAAGTCGGTATATCCGATCACCGTCACGCCATTTTCGCTAACGACTTTTTCGTCCATCACCGTCAAATCACAGTTGCCACCACGCTCAGCAGCGAGGTCAACCACCACCGACCCGGGCTTCATCATCTCGACCATATCCTTGGTCCAAAGCTTGGGCGCCGGGCGTCCGGGGATCAGGGCCGTGGTGATAACGATGTCGATTTCAGGCGCCAACTCGCGGAACTTGGCCAACTGCTTGGCTTGGAATTCCGGCGTCGACGGGGCCGCATATCCGCCCGTCTCTGCACCATCGGGCAATTCGCTTGCGTCAAACTCAAGGAACACAAACTCCGCGCCCATGCTCTCGATCTGCTCGGCCACTTCAGGGCGCACGTCAAAGGCGTA
>JALZWD010000175.1 GCA_023300365.1 Flavimaricola sp.
ATCATCGACAATGGCGCCATCGATACTGAGGGTTGGGGCCACAACCGCTGCGCTTTCTAGCGCTTGGAGGGGGTCAACACCTGCGGTGATCTGATCGGCAAGTGCCAATATTTGATCTGCTGTCATTGGCGCATCTTCGCCTTGCACGGCGATGGGCTCTTGGGCGTCGACCCCCAAGGATGTTGGCGTTGCCGCCGCGACTTGTTCTGGGGCCGCAACGTCGATTGCGGCCGGGCGTACCTCGTCCGCCTCGGCGGTGGGTTGCACCAATAAATCTTCCTCGGTCAGGCCCGCCGATTGGGGCGCAAGCACCAGCACATCACCGGGACCCGAGGCGCCACCGTCGGCCGCGACCTCGTTGACTGTCAATCCAGTATTTAGGGCAAGTTCGCCGCCGGGGTTGCTTGGGGCCTCGCGCATTGGTCCGGCCATTGCTTGGACGACGGGGATGCCATTGGCATCGCGCACCACCAATTTGTAGCCCCAAACGGCCATACCTGCCAAAAGACCAAGCGACACGGCCGCTGCACCAAACCGCATGACGCCACCTGCGTTAACGTAGGCAACACTGCCCTGGGGTCCACTAGAAATCTCCGCCATCTCCGCCTCACTCGATCGTCCCAACGACGCGGTCGCGTGTCGGGATCATTGCTTTACCTCAAACCGATCCGGCGGCCGTACGCTTTAGCGCATCTCCTCCACCGGGGTGACGCCAAGGATACTCAAACCCTGGGAAATCACAACGCTTGTGGCTCGGATCAGAGCAATTTTGGCAAGACTTGCGGCCTTTGTGGCTTCTGCATCACCGTCGGCCAAAAACCTCAGGCTGGGATCATCATTGCCGCGATTCCACAGCGCATGAAAATCGGAAGCAAGATCATAGAGATAGAAGGCGATCCTATGAGGCTCGTTGCCTTTGGCGGCAATTTCGATCAAGCGCGGCCATTGGGCGATATTTTTGGCCAAAGTCAACTCGGCCTCGTGCGCGATCAGGCTTAGGTCGGCACCACCAAGTGCGGTGTCGCTGATGTCCATGCCCGCGTCCGCGGCCTTGCGCAGCACCGAATGCACCCGCGCGTTGGCGTATTGCACGTAAAAGACAGGGTTGTCTTTGGATTGCTCAGTCACTTTGTCAAAATCGAAATCAAGCGGCGCGTCGTTCTTGCGGGTCAGCATGTGAAAGCGGGTCACATCCGCGCCCACTTGGTCAACCACATCGCGCAGGGTGACGAAATTACCCGCGCGCTTGGACATCTTAAATGGCTCGCCATTTTTCCACAGTTTGACCAATTGGGTTAGCTTGATATCGAGCGGCACCTTGCTGTCTGATAGTGCAGACACAGCCGCTTTCATCCGTTTGACATAGCCCCCGTGATCTGCGCCAAACACATCAATTAAGGCGTCGAAGCCTCTGGAAACCTTGTCATAATGATAAGCGATGTCTGGCGCGAAATAGGTCCATGAACCGTCGGACTTGGCCACCGGCCGATCGACATCATCGCCGTGTTCGGTGGATTTAAACAAGACCTGCTCGCGGGGTTCCCAATCTTCGGGCACTTTGCCCTTAGGGGGTTCGAGGGTGCCGCGATAGATCAGACCCCTTTTGTCCAGCTCCTCAATCGCACTCTCGATCCGGCCTGTGCCATAAAGCGATTTTTCGGAATAGAAGCTATCCATCTGTACATTGAGAGCGTCAAGGTCAGCCCGGATCAGGTCCATCATCTGCGCGGTGGCGAATTCACGTACGTCGGCGAGCCAGACCTGCTCGTCTTGACCAAGCAGCGTATCACCCCATTTGGCTTTCATCGCCTCGCCGACTGGCACGAGGTAGTCCCCCGGATAGAGCCCCTCAACGATTTCGGGGGCTTGCCCGCAGGCTTCTCGGTAACGCTCAAATGCGGAACGCGCCAAGACATCGACCTGCGCGCCGCCATCGTTGATGTAATATTCCCGCGTTACATCCCAGCCTGCGTAATCGAGGAGCGACGCCAACGCATCGCCAAACACCGCGCCGCGTGTGTGGCCAACGTGCAAAGGACCCGTGGGGTTGGCGGAGACATATTCCACCATCACCTTGCGCCCCTGCCCCAACGTCGAGCGACCAAAACTCGGGTCACCGAGCGCCTTGGCCACGACCCCTTGCCATACGGTTGGGTCAAGCCGCAGGTTTAAAAAACCCGGACCAGCCACGTCGGCGCTTTGGATGCGGGGATCATCCACGAGGGCAGCGGCCAATGCCTCGGCAATGTCGCGCGGCTTCATTCCCGCCGGCTTGGCCAAGACCATTGCGGCATTCGTGGCCATATCCCCGTGTGCAGCATCGCGCGGCGGTTCAACCGCGACCGCGGCGGTTGCCAGACCCGCAGGCAACGCGCCCTCGGCTTCCATCTGGGCCAAAGCGGCCAGCACAGTTTCGCGGATATCGGCAAACAGGTTCATTGGGTCATCCTTTGGGCCAAGCGGACCAACAGGCCCCGGCAACAATTGGGGGTTTATCAGAGGCACGAGGGGCGTCAATGTGCGCCAAGGCAATGATCGATGGGCAGGATGCAAACAATGCGGCGAATTGGGCTTGGGCTTGCGGTGGCCTGTTTTGCGGTCATTACATTGGGGATGCGGTATGAATTGGCGGCCCCCGGTATGTCGCA
The DNA here is from genome assembly GCA_023300365.1 of Flavimaricola sp. Classification (GTDB taxonomy): domain Bacteria; phylum Pseudomonadota; class Alphaproteobacteria; order Rhodobacterales; family Rhodobacteraceae; genus JALZWD01. The sequence goes on from JALZWD010000175.1 coordinate 2,649, forward strand.
GGCATTTAAAGCCCTTGAGAACGCGCGCCCCGCAGACGGCATTGCTGCGGGTGTGATTTATGCCCTCGCAATCAAGGTTCATCATATTTTCGGTCTTGTTATCTGGGGCTTAATTGGCGTTGCAGCCGCAAAAAGCGCGCAACGTAATCAACCGGGGTTGGCACGCTGGATAAAGTGGGCGCTACGGGTGACCGTTGGGGTTGCGTTGGTTTCTATCGTGATTTCAATCGCGCCTCAGGCTCCGAATGCAGGACTTCAACCCACTGGCACACCAGCTTGGCCAGTGCTCGACTTGTTGGCGCCCGGCCTTTTGGCGCCCGACCTATTGGAGCGCGACCTGGTGGTTGTCATGGACCTTCACTTGGTTGTGCTATTTGCTTTAACCACAATCGCGGCAGTTTTGATGATCGCCGGAACGGCCGAGGAAAACTGGGCCGCGAGAGCCGTTTGTCTTTCTGTGGTGATTGGTGTGGCCCTCTTTTTCGCGACCTATTTTGCGGGTGAATGGGCGATATTGCCTTTGAGCCCCCTAAGCATTGGCATGCTCGGAGTGCTCGCATTTTGCGCGTTTTTACAAAGCGATGGGGATCGGCCCGGCACAGCATATTTGATGATTGGGGCGTTATTTACTTTGGCAGCAATTGCTTTGGGTGACCTCGACCTTGGGAAAAATCGCGGTGGTTTGGAACACACGGCATGGCGGACCATGCAAAGCCATTTAGGATTGGTCGGGTTTAGCCTTTTCGTGGGCTTTGCCGTTTTGGATGTTCGCTGGCAACCGACGCTGCCCCGGCCAGTCGTTTGGGTGCATGGGCTGGGCCTCGTGGGGGCCCTTGTTTGGACATTTGGGCCCCTACGACAGCTTGGTTTTGAGGGTATGCCGCAAGGATATTTTGACTACCCAGTCAGCTTTGCCGATGACAATTTAGCTGCAAGCCTTGGCTCGTATTGCCTTGCCCTGCTCGTTGTTATCGGTGTCTTTATGTTGCGTCGCTTTTGCGCGTCGGGGTCGGGTCAGGCGGGCCTACCGACACAAGCCGTGCGCCCGGCGGCACCGTCAGATCTGGGCCATCCACCAACATCTGTACCGCGCCTTGCGCCGTGATCACCCCAACGGCGATTCCGTCTGGACGGGCCTCGTTCCATTGATCCAAACCAAATTCATCGGTCATATTGGTGACCCGAAATTCCCACCCTTGGGCAAATAGCGCGTCCCACCCGGAAAAAGTCTCATCCGGGCCAAATGGGCGACCACCAAGCGTTGCGGGCAATTGGAACCGGCTGCTTTCGGCTTTTGGGTGGCGCACCTGAAACACGTTGTCACGGCCAAATTCGGGGCCAAGGTCGGTGGTCACAAGCGTATTATAGGCATCGTTGTCGCTGCCTGCGACGACAGTGGCAAAACTGACCAACTCAACCCGGTGTTCGGCAGCCTCGGAAAGGATATCGCCCGAAAATGTCGGGATCCCCGCCGTGCGTGCAGGTGTGAGGCGAAAATGATTGGGATCGGTCATCAAGACTGGTACTTCGGCGTTTTGCAGCGCCTTTGCCAACCCCATTGTCCAACTCGACGCGCCCACGATCAATACCCCGGGCCGATCCCCCCCCGTCAGACCCATGGCCCGCGCAATTGGCCCAAGGGTGAAGCCATGCAAAACAACCGTGACAGCCACCAAAGCAAAGGCCAGTGGCGCGATGGATGCAGCGTCGGCGTAGCCCAGATCAACCAAGCGATCGCCAAACAGCCCCGCCACGGCCACAAGAACAACCCCACGCGGCCCTGTCATCGCCAACAACAATTGTTCGCGCAAAGGCACGCCCGATCCAGCCAGAGCAATCATCACCGTCAGTGGCCGCGCGACCAAGATCACCAAAGCCACAAACAGCAAAGCGCGCCAATTGAGCGCCATCACTCCTTCAAAGTTTAGACCCGCCGCAAGAAGGATAAACACCCCAGACACCAGCAAGACGGTGGCGTGTTCTTTAAAACGCAGGAGCTCGGTGTAGGAGGGTAGATTTGCGTTGGCGATCACCAAGCCCGCGATTGTCACGGCCAAAAGGCCGCTTTCGTGTAAGACGGCATCAGATGCAGCGAAGATGCCAAGCACCGATACGAACAAAAGCGGGACCTTCATATATTCCGGGACTTTGCCGCGCCGGAATGCTTCGGCAAGGCCATAGCCCATGGCAAAACCAAGGGCTGTTGCCGCCGTGATCCCAAGGATCAGGTCCCATGCAGCGGCGCCAACGGTCGTGGCCGTTTGCATGACCAAGACAACCTCAAACGCCAAAACCGCTGCCAATGCGCCGATGGGATCATTGACGATGGCCTCCCATTGCAACAATTGCGCAGGCCTGCGTGACAGGCGCGCTGTGCGCAACAACGGCGCGATTACTGTGGGGCCTGTGACAATCATGATGCCCCCGAAAACCGCAGAACTTTCCCAAGATAATCCCGCGCCGTAGCGCAACGTAAGTGTCGACAAAAGCCACCCCACAGGCGCCCCAACAACCACCAATCGGCGAACACCGTTGGCCGCATCGCTTAGTTTGTGGAGATTGAGCGTAAGACCACCTTCGAACAGAATGATCGCCACAGCGATTGAAATCATTGGGGCCAACATTGGGCCAAAATCTCGTGCAGGATCCAAAATGCCAAAGACTGGTCCTGCCAAAAGGCCCGCGCCCAACATCAGCACAATCGCGGGCATGCGCAACCGCCAAGCCAACCATTGCGACCCCACGCCTAATGCGCCGACCAAACCAAATGCCATAAGGGGCGCGAGGCCCTCTGTTGCCGTTTCAACCGCCATCGATCACACCTTTTGCCGTAATTTCCCCACCACAAAGCCGCGCATGGCTTTGGATCGCAAATCTATCTGTCATCCCAGCAATATAATCCGCCACAATCCGCGCGAGGGCCGTTTCGTCGTGGGCGTCTTGCACGTCTTTGCGCCATTGCTTGGGGAGTTCTTCGGGTTTTTCCATGAATAATGGGAACAAATCATGCACCACATCCGTTACCTGTTCGCGCATCAACACAACAGCCGGGGCGCGGTACATACGTTCGAAAAGGAACTTCCGAATGACATTCAGATCAGACCATAAGCCATTGGAAAACCGTATCATCATCTTGCCAGCGTGCCGCACATCCTGCACGGATTGTGGATCAACTTCGGCTATGGTCTGCTTGGCCAAGACAATGACATCCTCGACCAACACCCCAAAGAACCGTCGCAATGCTTCGTGGCGGCGGCGGTAGTAATTCAACCCGGGATATTTTTTATCGACTTCGGCAAAACAGCTGTCCAAAACGGGCAATTCCGCGAGTTCGTCGGTTGAAAACAACTCGGCCCTGAGGCCATCGTGAAGATCGTGGTGGTTATAGGCGATATCGTCCGCAAGGGCCGCGACCTGTGCCTCGGCGCTGGCATGTGTGTGCAGCTCGAGATCGTGGCGTTTGTTATAGTCGGACAAAGCGAAGGGCACAGGATTTTGGACCGGGCCATTGTGTTTGGCGATGCCTTCGAGGGTCTCCCATGTCAGGTTCAGCCCGTCATAATCCGCGTAATGCCGTTCTAGTGAGGTCACGATTTTGATGGCCTGCGCGTTATGATCAAAACCGCCGTAGGGTTTCATCAACACATTTAACGCATCTTCGCCGGTGTGACCAAACGGCGGGTGCCCAAGATCATGGGCCAGCGCAATTGCCTCGGTCAACTCGACATTGAGCCCCAACGCCGCCGAAACCGTTCGCGCCACCTGTGCGACCTCGATCGAATGGGTCAGGCGCGTGCGAAAATAATCACCCTCGTGTTCGATAAACACCTGCGTTTTGTGTTTCAGTCGCCGAAACGCGCTGGCGTGGATGATCCTGTCGCGATCCCGTTGGAATGGCGAACGAAAGGCGCTTTCTTCCTCGGCGAACAATCTTCCGCGCACAGTATTTGGGTCCGAGGCGTAAATGGCTGTCATATTGTGCCTTGCCGTTCCTATTGTCGTTCTTGTCGTCTGTCCCTGTCCTTCCTATATTGCAAGTGAAACCAAATCGGTAGGTCAGATCATGCTCACCCTTCCCCCATCTGTTACTCCACGCGCTTTTGAGCGCCTCTCCGAGATTGGCGCGGCGGATCAAGGCAAGGCTTTACGCGTTGCGGTCGAGGGCGGCGGGTGTTCGGGCTTTCAATACGAGATCGACCTTGATGAGCCCAAGGCCGATGACATGGTCCTTGAGGGTGCCGGAGAAAAGGTGGTGATTGATAGCGTGTCGCTCCCGTTTCTGACGGATGCCGTGATCGATTTTACCGAAGAGCTTATCGGTGCGCGTTTTGTGATCAATAACCCCAATGCCACATCCTCTT
>JALZWD010000176.1 GCA_023300365.1 Flavimaricola sp.
TTGGCGCTGACCTCTGTGCGGTTATTGCAAGGTTTGGGCATTTGGGACGGGCACCCCAAGACAGACTGGCGCGCTTTGCGGTTTGGCGCATTGCACAGCGGCCTGCGTGGCCACGAGGGCTTCGTTCATACCGAACAATGGCACCACACCGCCATCCATCAACCTCGCGGCCACATCTTGCGGCATCAATTCTGGCAAGCTGGCCACCACACCAAAACGCGCACCCGTTTGCGCGCGCACGTCGAGCGCGGCTTGTGTCGCACATGCCCAATCAGAGGCATCCGTGGTTGGGTAATCAACCACACAAAGGGTCATGTCGATCCCATCGCCCGTCATGCCAGACCACGCCTTGGCCATCGCCGCCCCATCGCGCCAAATATAGGTGTGATAATCAAGCGGATTGGACAGGGCGACCATCGGCCCCAAGGCATCGCGCAACACCGCCGTTTGCCGATCGGTCAAAGGCGCAAAGCACAGCGCCGTTTCCTTTGCCAAATCGGCCATCAGGCTGGCCTCGCCGCCAGAACAACTGATTGAGGCGATCCGTCCGGAGGGCAATGGGCCGTCGCAATGCAGGATTTTTAGGGTTTCCAAGAGATCGGGCAATGTCCCAAGGCGCGGTATCCCCAACCGTTCGAGAAACGCCGAAGCCCCCGCATCGCTGCCAGCAAGCGAGGCGGTGTGCGACACTGTGGCCCGCTGGGCCTCGATCGATTTGCCAACCTTAAGTGCCACGATTGGCACGCCCTTTTCCCATGCTTTTTGGGCCAAGCGTTCCCAATCGCGCAGATCACAAAAGCCTTCGATATGCATACCAATCGCCGTGACGCGCGGATCATCAAGCAGCCCGATGGCAATCTGCGCTTGGGTGGTTTGCGCCATGTTTCCGCATGTGACGACATAGGCCACGGGCAAACCGCGTTGCTGCATGGTCAGGTTGATCGCGATGTTGGAGCTTTGGGTGAGGATCGCCACCCCGCGCTCAACGCGGGTGCAACCGTGCTGGTCAGGCCATAAAAGCGCGCCATCAAGCGCATTGATAAACCCATAGCAATTGGGCCCAAGGATCGGCATATCCCCCGCCGCTTTGATCAGCTGTTGTTGAAGGGCGGCCGCACCTTGGTCTTCGGCGGCGGCTTCGGAAAAGCCCGAGGCAAAGCAGATCGCCCCGCCCGCCCCCAAGGCGGCCAATTCCGCCACCAGATCGATTGTTGCAAATCGGTTTACCCCGATAAACGTGGCGTCTGGCGGGGCTGGCAGGTCGTGGATAGATCGAAACGCCGCGTGCCCGGCCACATCCTTTGCTTTGGGATGCACAGGCCAGATATCGCCAAGATACCCCATTTGGGTTGCTTGATTGATCACCTGCGCGCACCACGCCCCGCCGCCCACCACGGCAATGGATTTGGGCCGGAACAAACGGGTCAGCGGCGCCGACACCCTAGGCCCCCAAAGGCCGCAAAAGATCGCGCGATATAATATGGCGTTGGATTTCTGACGTGCCATCCCAGATGCGTTCGACCCGTGCATCGCGCCAAAACCGCTCAATTGGAAAGTCATCCATCAGCCCCATGCCGCCAAATATCTGAAGCGTGGTATCCGTGACCCGCGCCAAAGCCTCGGAGGCATAAAGCTTGGCCGAAGCGATTTCGCGGTTGGCGGGCAGGTTTTGGTCCAAACGCCATGCCGCCGCCAAGGTAAGCCAATCGGCGGCATCAATTTCGGTAATCATATCCGCGATTTGAAAACTCACCCCCTGAAATTTACCGATCTTTTGGCCAAATTGTTCGCGCTCGGCGGCATAGTTCAAAGCATAGTCAAAACACCGCCGCGCCCGCCCGACCGAAAAGGCAGCGACAGTGAGGCGGGTGGCGTAAAGCCATTCATTCATCACCGCAAAACCGCCATCAACCTCGCCGAGGACTTGGGCATCTGGCAAGCGGCAGTCATCAAACGACAGGATGCAATTCTTGTAGCCTTTGTGGCTGACGGAATTATATCCCTCGCGCACATCAAACCCCGGCGTGCCTCGGTCGACGAGGAATGTGGTGATCCGTTTTTTGGGGCCTTTGGGTGTGTCGTCCACACCCGTTGCGATGAACACGATGAAGAAATCCGCATGTTCCGCGCCCGAGATGAAATGCTTGGAGCCATTTACAACCCAATCGCCGCCGTCACGGACGGCCTGACATTTCATCCCCCGCACGTCCGATCCGGCATCAGGCTCGGTCATTGCCAAGGCGTCCATCCGCTCGCCACGCACCGCGGGCAAAAGATAGCGTTCGCGCTGGTCTTGGTTGCTGGCCATGAGGATATTTTGTGGGCGGCCAAAGAAATGCGTCAGCGCCATGGATCCACGCCCAAGTTCGCGTTCGACCAAGGTGAAATCGGTATGACTAAGCCCTGCGCCGCCGACCTCTTGGGGGAAGTTGCAGGCGTAAAACCCCAGATCGATGCACTTTTGCTTAATCGATTGGCCCAGCTCCGGCGGCACATGGCCAGTGCGTTCGACCTCGGCCTCGTGTGGGTAAATCTCATTTTCCACAAACCGCCGCACCGTTGAGACGATCATCTCTTGTTCTTGGCTTAGACCAAATTCCATGCCGCAGGCTCCTTGTGACGTGTTGCATCATAAGACACCGGGTTGCGCACCTATGTCATGCAAAATTAGGATGCAATCATGCAAAACTCGAAAAATACGCGTGATCGCCCCCAAAAAATCGACATCCTGCTTTTTGATCAGTTTTCAAACCATTGCCTTGCCAATTTGGTTGAGCCGATGCGCGCGGCGAATGCCTTGGCGCAGATCGAACATTATCAGTGGCGGTTTTTATCGATGAATGGCGGGACGGTGGTGTCATCAAGCGGGATGCAAATCGCCCCGGATGGCGCGCTAGAGGTGGGTCGTGGCGGGCATTTATGCGTCATGCCTTCTTACGGCTTTCGCAACTATCTTGGCCAAGACATCGCCCGCAAAATTAAAGCGGCGGCAAACCGCTATGACGTGGTTGCCGGGCTTGATACGGGCAGTTGGCTTTTGGCGCGAGCCGGGCTGCTCGACACGCGCCAAGCCACGATCCACTGGGACGAGCTAACGGCCTTTGCCGAGACTTTCCCCAACGTTGAGGCGCGTCGCGAGCGGTATATTATCGACGGGGACCGGATCACATGTTCGGGAGCGATGGCCGCGTTTGACCTGACCTTGCATCTGATCGAGCAAACCCACGGCGCCCTTCTTGCGCTTGAGGTAGCGCAATTGTTCATGACCCAAGATTCCGCACGCACGCACAGATCCCTTGCCGGTCAAAAAGGGCATCTTACCGATGCGGCAATATCGATTATGCAGGCCAACCTTGAAGAGCCGCTGTTGATCGGAACGATTGCAAAAAGGCTGTTTTGCTCGCAAAAAACGCTCGAAATGCGGATTAAATCCGATTTGAACCTGCCACCAAAGACAGTTTACAAAATTTTGCGCCTCACGCTTGCGCGCAAACTCTTGCTTGAAACAACGCAGTCTGTATCCGAAGTGGCGGGTCGCTGTGGCTATGATAACGCCAGCGCAATGACCCGTGCTTTTAAGGCGCAATTCAGCACAACGCCGCGCGCCCTGCGCAGTCGGTAGGCGGTGGTACGTCAGGCCCCGATTGCCAATCGTAACGTTTGCCGAGGCTTGTCTCGGCAGCAGCCAAGCTTTATTAATACCTTGTTGTGGTAGACTCAGTTGCGCAGCGCGCTGATGACGTAAAAGTTCATTCGTTGCCCTTAAGATAGAGCCTGACGCTGGCAAAAGCGTCGGGTCCACACAAAGAAGGTTATCAAGACGATGCGGACAAATGTCTTAGCCCCGACCGTAGTACCATGATCGTTTATGTCGCAAATTTCGCCCCCACAGGCCCGACCTATTCAAACGTCGGTCTTGGAAAATGCCGCGCTTATCGCCCAGACAACGATGTGGATACGTCGGGTACAAATGCAAATGGCGTCGTTGAATAAAATCATCGGCCCCTTAAGACCATAACATCATGCAAAACCGACACCCAATTTAGACGGCCCCGCGTCGCAGGCCTAAAGCTGCGTGCTGAACCTTTATCATCCTCTCAAAAATTCTGACGAAAAGACTTCAATATGAAAGTGCTACCTGCTTACGCTCTGATCCTCATCGCACATACCTCTCAGGTGATGGCCGAAGACCTTACTTTTGGGATTGGATCGGCCAATATTGGCAACTCGGCGCCGGGATCTCCTACGTTTCAGATCGAGTATCATAGCGACCCAATTTGGGAATTTGAGCGGGTGCGTGTTTCGGCGGCGGTTGCTTTGCAAGCGGAAGGCAACTCAACCTTTTACGTGGGTGGCGGGCTTTCGACAATCTGGGATTTCGCGGAAAGCTGGTTTGTGGAGGGCAGCCTGTTAGCAGGCTACTATGATGAGGGCCGTGATGGCGTCGATTTGGGGAGCGACCTGCAGTTTAGATCGCTGGTGGGCATAGGATATCATTTGCCAAACAAATCGTCCGTCTCCTTCGCGCTTGATCACCTCTCAAATGCGGGCTTTGAGCGTCTAAATCCGGGCCGCGAAAGCGTAACGATTAGGTACAGCATCCCTTTCTAAGGGAGGGACTGTAGGCGCCCAGCCCGACCGCAAAGATCACAAAAGTGCCAAAGCCACCATTGGCACCGACCATCATCGCGAGCGTAAACAACCCCAACGGATCAATCGCCAGCTTCAAGACCGGGCCGATTGCCGCGCGCGGCAGCACAATGGGCGGGGGCAACAGATACCCCGCAGCATCGCACAATGGCATGTGCACAAGGACATGCCCCCCCCAATCAATAGTGCCTGAAATCAACAGGCTCGTCGGCGGGTCTCATGTCAGGCCTGAGCCATTGCTTTAGAGCGCAAGCGAAGAAGCCGTCATACTGATCACGAGAATTCCAGAGGCACGCAGACGATTTGACCCGCAGCCCCTCAAAATCACTTACCTTGCAGGGTTTCTCTTGCGATTGGAGGTTGCGAATCTTGATGTCGCTGAGCGGCATGGTGGGGGTACGGACGCTCTTAAGTTGTCATTGCACACCAAGATGCACCCTCTTTGTGGCGGTACGCTGCCGGGCGCCAACAAACAGTGCAGGGCAAAAGATCTGGTTAAATCCCTTATAAATAAGAGCTCAATCGGATGTCACTGGACTATTCTGGATGGTGAAATGGTGCCCCCACACGGACTCGAACCGCGGACCTACTGATTACAAATCAGTTGCTCTACCAGCTGAGCTATAGGGGCACTAAGGGTCGATTTAGAGAAGGATTCTCGGCTCTGCAACCCCTCTTTTTACCCTCGTTCAAGAAAATTGGTCGTAAGCGCCAGTTCGTTGGTTAAGGCCTACCGTAAGGGACTATACAAATGATCCTCAATGAACAGGGTTCTCAACCAATAGAACACATGTAAGCATTTGACTTAACTAATTTTTTACAGGAAATAGATAAAATAATTCCAGTATCAGGTCAGCATCTACAGATGGACAATCCAACTCAATGAGACTTCTAAACAGCTGGCAAAAGGCTAATAATCCCCCCGCTATTGGGTATCAAAGAACCGCTCAAATAACATATTTTCGCTTCGTTTTGCTCTTGCGAGGAATCAAGTGAACGCAACACCTCAAAAACAAACGAAATCGTACCATCAATTGAGTACAACAAAAGTAGTCAAGCCACCTTCCCCAATGCTGCCAGCACAATGCAATCAAGTCATAAAACTGATCTGCGAAAGCAGTTTAACTGTCCAGAAATTGGACTATGATACGCGGACACATCATTGGTGGGCACAGATCGCATGGAAATCGTTTATCACATCGGGGCCAACGGCACGGATGAGGACCGCTTGCTCAAGTCTCTTTTGCGTAACGTGGACGTTTTGGCTGAAGACGGGGTCAAAGTCCCCGGCCCTAGCAATTATCGCCGCCTAATCCGGGAGACGATCCAAGGGCTGGACGGTGCACCTCCGCCTCAGGACGCGCGGTCAATTCTTCTTGACGCGATCCTAGACGATGAACCGACAGAGCGGTTGGTTCTATCGAACTCCAACTTCATTTGTATTCCCAATCGTATCTTCGACAAAGGCGTGTTTTACATGCTGACAGAACCGAAGATACAGGGCCTGCTTGACCTGTTTCCGGGCGACGACATTGAACTTTGTCTTGCGCTACGCAACCCAGCGACATTCATCCCAGAAAACTTTAGCAAGTCTAAATTCGACGATCTCGCGACGTTTATGCGTGGCATGCAACCGGATGAAGTTCGGTGGTCAGACGTGATAAAGCGGATCAAGCACGTCGCCCCCGATTGCAAACTGACGGTCTGGTGCAATGAGGATACCCCTTTGATTTGGGGGCGCTTGATGCGTGAAATCGCAGGCATCCCAGACACAGTGC
>JALZWD010000177.1 GCA_023300365.1 Flavimaricola sp.
ACCGTGTCTCCGTGCGATGCCTCAAGGCCGCCCGTCACACGCACCGTCATCATGTTGCCCTCGCCGGTATCAAGGCCCGTCTCATGCACGTGAATAAAGGTATCCGATCCAAGGTGCTCGGCGACGCCAACAACGCCTTTCCACATACCGTCTGTCTTTGAGACGTCGATATGCTCGGGCCGAATGCCGATTGTCGTGGCATTGTGCTTGGCCGCCTCGGCGCCTTCGATCTGGTTCATTTTTGGCGACCCGATAAAGCCCGCAACGAACTTGTTGCGCGGCTTATGATACAGCTCAAGCGGCGATCCCACTTGTTCAATCACGCCAGCCTGCAACACAACGATCTTGTCGGCCATTGTCATCGCCTCAACCTGATCGTGGGTCACATAAATCATCGTGGTCTGCAGCTTGTTATGCAGCTCCATGATCTCAAGACGCATACCAACACGCAAAGCGGCATCAAGGTTGGACAATGGTTCATCGAACAAAAACGCCGAAGGCTCGCGCACAATCGCACGGCCAATGGCCACACGCTGGCGCTGACCACCGGACAATTGGCCCGGCTTGCGGTCAAGATAATCGGTCAGGTTCAGCGATTTCGCTGCCGCGTCGATTTTCTCTTTCTGGGTCTTTTCATCAATCCCCGCCATGCGCATCGGGAACGCGATGTTTTTGCGCACGGTCATATGCGGGTAAAGCGCATAGGACTGAAACACCATCGACAGGCCGCGCTTGGCTGGCGACACTTCGGTGACGTCTTTGCCATCGATATTGACGTTGCCCGCCGTCAGATCTTCCAAACCAGCGATCATCCGCAAGAGCGTGGATTTACCACAGCCCGAGGGGCCAACGAACACAACGAATTCGCCGTCATCGATGGAAAGATCCAGCGGAGGAATAACCTCAACGTCGCCGAACTTTTTATTTACGTCTTTAAGTACGATGCTTCCCATAATCGATCTCCCTACTTTACTGCGCCAAAGGTCAAGCCTGAGACCAATTGTTTTTGACTAAACCATCCCAAGACGATGATCGGACCTACTGCGGCGGTTGATACCGCGGACAGACGCCCAAAGAACAAGCCCTCCGGAGCACGGTTGCCCTCGATGAGTTTCGACAATGTCGCCGCGTCAATCGTGGTCAGACGCACGGTCCAATAGGCCTCGTTCCAGCAAAAGATAAACGTCAACAGCGCTGTGGACACGATGCCCCCCCACGCCAATGGCACCAAAATCTCTTTCACTTCGCCCCATGTTGTCAAACCGTCCATCTGGCCGGCTTCGATGATGTCCTTGGGGATGTCTTTGAAATAGGTGAACAACATCCAAACCACGATCGGCAGGTTGATCAGACATAGAACCAAGATCACCAAAAAATGCGTATCAAACACGTTGAACACGTTCTTTGTCAGAAACGTCATCGGATACAAAACCGCCGCCGCAGGCAGCATCTTTGTCGACAACATCCACATCAAGATGTCCTTGGTGCCGCGGCTCGGGTTGAACGCCATAGCATAGGCACATGGCACCCCAACAATCAGAGCAAACAACGTCGCAAAAACCGAGGTGATGACCGAATTGGTCGCAAACCGCCAATAGTCATAGTTTTCGGTCATGTTGGTATAGTTTTCCAACGTCGGCGTGAACGAAAACAACATCTCAGGACGCACAGCGTCCGCGTCTGTCTTAAAGCTCGTCAACACCATGTAGAAAATGGGGAAGAAGAAAATCAGAGCCACGATCCAAGCCAAAGTAGGCCAAGCGATCTTTGAGAACCGAGAAGTTTGTGCAACGATTGCCATTGTCGTTTCTCCTTATTCCATCAACGTTTTGCCAACGATCCGCAGCAAAAAGATCGCTACGATGTTGGCAAGAATAACTGCGAAAATACCCGTGGCACTTGCGGCACCGATATTGTTGTTGGTGAATTCACCAATCAGATAGGGCAGGTTTTTGTTGCCGTTACCACGGCTCACGATCTCAATCTCTGCGTAAAGAGACAGGTGGAAAATCGCTTGGATCATGACCACAATCGCCATCGGGCGCCCCAAATGCGGCAGGGTCAAAAACCGGAATTGCGACCAGCTGCTGGCGCCATCAAGAACGGCTGCCTCTTTTTGCTGCTGATCTTCCGATTGCAGCGACGTCATAAGGATCAGCACCGCAAATGGCGTCCACTGCCACGTCACCATCATAATAACAGCGATCGAAGAGGTCTGCGTCGCACGGAACGAGATCGGCTTAAGCTCCGGCCACAGATTAAAGAACCACCCAACAAGTGGCGCCGACCGCAACCCATCGACGAGGCCATTGATCCCCCCGATGGCGATCCCTTGCAAACCCAAAACGGGATCCAACAGCATGTTGATCCACAAAACCGCGTTCACCGCAGGCATTACAAAGAACGGCGAAATCAGAAGAACGCGCACAATACCCCGCCCCGGGAAGGCGCGGTTGATCAAGATGGCGATCATAACCCCAAGAACAACCGTCAGCGTCAGAATGCTGCCAACGATAAAAATCGAGTTTTTGACCGCGAACCAGAAATCTTTCGAATTCAGAACAAATTCATAGTTGCCGAAACCGCGCCAGTTACTAAATGACGGCGTGGTCCATTCAGGGCGTCGGGTGCTGTTCAACACATAGCGGATAAACGAATAAAAAAGCGTCATCCCGAGTGGAACAATCATCCAAAACAACAACAGCAAAACCGCTGGGGTTTGTAGAAGACGTGGAATTGATCGGTTAGCCATGGCTATGTCCCTCAATTTATCGAAGTGCAGCGTTGCTGTCGAAAATTCGCATTTTGAACGCAATAATCAGGCCAGCCTAGACGGTGACATGATAGAAAACCAGCGATCAAAGAAAAATGAGTAATATAAAAGACCCGGCCGTAGCCGGGTCTTTCCTAAGTCCTAAGACTTATTCGTAGTAGCCAGCTTCACGCATGATTGCGTCAGCTGCTGCTTGAGAGGCTGCAAGAGCTTCTTCTACAGATTTCGCGCCGGACAGAGCCGCTGCGATTTCCTGTGCGACCGCTGTACCCACTTCTGGGAA